>NZ_NFLY01000018.1:0-45705 GCF_002161155.1 Massilimicrobiota sp. An105 | reverse complement strand
ATAATTCTAAGCATTGTTAGAGAATGAACAATGTTTGATATGAGAAGTAAGGAATGCCTTTTTTATTCTCTTTCCTTATTTCTATTTATATTATAGTCCTCTATTTTAGCAGAGTCAAGTATAGAGTGCTAAAAACATTTTTTCACACATTATGTCAACATATAATCATATGAATTTATTAAAAATCTGTATTTACAAGAGTTTATCTAATTCCATTAATAATCTTGATTTCATTATCCTTAATTCTTCATTTGTAGGACAGTTAGAATCATCATACATTTTTTGCATTGGATACCACCAGACAGGTCCCTTACCATTATTACCATATTTTCCTAAATCACCATTGACTCTTGGAAATAAATGCCAGTGAAGATGTGTATCTCCATTTCCCAATAATTCATAGTTCATTTTTTCTGCATTAAAAGCTTTAGAAACTGCTTCAGCTACAATAGACATTTCTTCTAAAAACTTCATTTTTTTGATTGTTTCTAAATGAAATAATTCTTTTTTATGATCTTTATATAAAAATAAAGTATATCCCTTAAAATGCTGATTATCTCCAATAACCACATAACCAGTTTCAAGTTCTTTTACAAAATATGGATTTGTACCATTCTTTATCATTTTTATTCTGTCACAAATTAAACACATTTTAATCACCTCACTAAACCGGAATTTGTAAATATCATTTTACATTTTTATATGAAATCACAATATGACTTGGTGCAAATAATACTGATGCAATAATCAATAGCACTGACCTACTCATAATCCCACTAAATAAGAACAACATTGAAGGAATAATAGAAAGTGCTAATGCTCTGAAAACGCTGTTTTTCTTAAAACATATAATCCAAATAGCACAATAAAGCATTACCAATATGGTATCTACAATCAGATATAGTGCAAATGCTTCGTCAGACCACCACCCGAACCAAGTTCCCGGAATATTGATTATCATGAATCCGAAACAACCCAATCTCCCTACTTGTTCTGTGACCTCAACATATTTATTGTTCCACTTATTATCAAATCCATCTTTGCACTTAATCGCAAATACAACATTGGGTATCATAATGACTGCAATAAAAATCAGCCCAAAAACATTAAACCATTCCATATTATCTACCATCACAAACTTCTAATTTATATAATAGCATTTTCCATTGATTTTTCTTTTGTAACTTTTTCACCTAAATAATTAGCAAGCTTTTCTGTAAAAAAGCTAAAGTAAGATACTCCGTTGTTTCTTTTATTTTGAAAATATGGCAAAAATCCCCATAGTGTTGATGGAATCCCTATTACTATTAAATATAATGGTCCAAAAATAAGGGATTGAATTGTATGACCATATTCGTGAACTAAAAGCCTTTTACTTAATTCTTCATCTGGTATCTTATTTTTTGTTCTTTTATCTTTCATCGGATTAGTTGTTGTAAAGACGAACATTCCCAAAGATACACTTGAAGGGACATTTCTTTCAGTAATAATTGCACCGTGATAAAAATAATGTTTATTTTTTATATTAATTAAAAATACTATAAATCCTAACAATGTTTGTGGCAATCCCCAAGTGCATTGAATTAATATATATATTACATTTTTCATAACTAACTCCAATCTACAACTTACTATTTCTCATCATCTAATAACTGTATTTTAATCACATCATTTATTTCTGCTGGTTCTGTTTCTTGTATACTACCAGTAAATATAATTGATATATTATCTCCTATTTCTAGCTCATCAGCATTTATTTTAGTATGTCGCCATTCTAATTCAGTAGCCTCTGTAATTATAAACTCAAAATTTCCACGAAAGTTTATATCGTTTATATCTAAGCCTTTTACTGTTAATGCTATATTATCTATTGTAAAATTAGTATCTCTTATATCCGTAATTGTTGCATAAAAAGTTTGATATGATACCTTATGATTATCTAAGTTTTTTTCAAAATCATCATAAGCTCTCTTGTACCCTATAAAATAACTTATAATTGCCACAATTATTACCGCTATAATACATAAACATACTATTTTTTTCTTTTCCATAATTACCTCCAAATAATAAATTACTATTTGTATTGACGATATTTTTTAGGATTTATCTTAGGTATTATAATTGATAGAATAACCATTATTGCAATTATCCCAAGTCCAACACATAAAACAAAATCATTGTGATTAAAGCTGCCATATAATAAAAGAAATGCTCCTATTCCGCAGAAAACAACGCATTTTCCAAACAAATGACATATTGCTTTCTCATTGTATGTTGCTTTTTCTTCTTTACTCATCGTATTCCATCCAGCAAGAAACCAAGTACCCTTTTGATTATAAATATTCACACCCCACACTACTGCCCCCAAAGAAATTGCTAATGTAAGGACTATCTCGAAGAAATTCATATTTTCAACTCCTTCCATAAAAACACCTTGATAACTTCCAATTTACTCATTTCTTCTATCACCTACTAATAGTATTTTAATTTATATCACTCATTTTTTGATTTCACTTTTGCCGGATTGCCTACTGCTATAGAATTGTTTGGAATATCTTTTGTTACAACACTTCCAGCACCAATAACCGAATTATCCCCAATAGTCACTCCCGGTAAAATAGTACAATTTCCTCCAATCCATACATTTTTACCAATAGTTACAGGTTTGCCAAATTCAATATCTGAAATTCTTTCATCTGGAACTAATGAATGACAAGCTGTATAAATATGGGTATTTGGTCCTATTAAAGTATGCTCTCCTATTTTTACAGGGCAAACATCTAATATGACGCAACCATAATTAAGCATAACATTTTTTTCAATGAAAATATTATATCCATAATCACAAAAAAATGGTGGTTTAATCCAAAATTTTCCGTTAGTATTTATTAATTTTCTCATTAATCGTGATTTCATATTGATCTCATTAAAACTTCTTTTATTATACTTAGTACATATTCTATTTGCTCGTGCTCGTTCAAGAACAAGTCTGGGATTAGCAGGATTATATTTTTCTCCAGAAATCATTTTTTCTTTTTCTGTTTTCAATCTTATCATTCCTTTTTATAATTTTAAACTACTACTTATTTTTTGATTAAAGAATCTATTCCTAAACCAACACATAAACCTATACTTATCCCAAAGCATATACATATAGGAATGTTATCAGTAAACAGTCCTATAATGACTCCTAGTGATGTTCCAATACACATTCCTATTGACATTCCTTCTCACATATATGTTTTTATTTCATCTTTATTTTTCAATAAATATATTTAACTTTCTGTTGCTTTTTCCAACTTTTCTTTCATTGGTGTTAAAAACGGACGTATCGGTTCTAAAACTTTCATGTTTCTTAATAAAACCATAGCCATATTTCGATCTCTTTCCATAAAGTCATCAACAGCATACCATAATTGTTTTTGACAATCTTCTTGTCTATAATCTGAAAGTGAAATCAATGCATAACAATAAAAATAGGCGACAATATCAAAATCTAAACAGTGTCTTTTCTGGTTATATTGAGGAATATTTGTTTCTAAAAATTGCAAAACTGTATCGACTGTATGTGGTTTTTTAGAAAAAGGAATCATTCTTTCATATTCTTTTTTTGTTATGGGAGCATGTGTGAGAGTTGCTAATTTACGACATAACTGCCATATTTCCTCAAAAGATGCACCAACTTCTTTGGCAGCTTCCATTAAAGGCAAGGTACTTTTAGCTACCCAAATATTCTCTCCTTGAAATTTTGGACCAGTTATAACAAATGTTTTATGATTCTTAATACAATCTTGAAGATAAGCCTCTTGCTTTTCTCGATAATCTCTTAATTCATCAATTGAAGGTATTTTCTTTCTAGTCATATTTTTTCTCCTATATCCCATATTATATCAACAGAAGATAAGCTATTCAACAAAATCACCACTTACAAAATCTCCTATAATCATTGTATTTAAAAAGAGAACATTTCTGTTCCCTACATATCAATTTGAATATGACTTCCTACTCTTTCTTTTACTTTTTCTTGCATACGTTCTTTTGAAATTGTTATCCCATTGTATCCTTGTAAAGCATGTTTTTTAGCAAGTTCATCTGTATAATCTTTTAATCTATATACTGTAAATTTCTCTCTTGTATCAATGATATTCTTTTGATTCGTTGTTTCATAATGATTCATAAGTGGTACTAAAGTGACATTTTGAATAGACCACTCACTTCCATCTTTTTTAAAATCACATGTCAGCATTCCACCTAATTGAGAATCTTCTTCTAACATTCCACTAATAAAATTACCCAAACTATATGCTACAAGTGTTTGATGACCATCTTGACCTTCAATCCATTCTACAGGCTGTAAAGTATGCGTATGTGTTCCTAAAACGATATCAACACCTAAATCAGCTAAAAACTTCGCATTTTTCTTTTGAAATGGTTGTGGCTCCATATCATTTTCAATACCCCAATGACAAGATACAATCACAATATCACTGATCTCCTTTGCATTTTCTACATCGTTTTTCATTTTTTCTTCATCAAAATCATTAATACAATAAGATGGATAATCTTCTGTATAATTTAACATCTGATTATATGCTAAAAAAGCTATACGTAAACCATCCTTTTCAACAACCTGGATCTGATCACGTTCTTCTTGAGACTGATATAATCCAATATAATGCATATCCTGATAATTTTTAAAAACCTGGATAGAATGCTGGATTCCTTCATATCCTTGATCTAAGGCATGGTTAGTAGAACCATTGACAATATCAAACCCAACATCATGTAAATTCTTTGCCATAGCATCAGGAGTATTAAAATAAGGATAGCCAGATGCTTTACCCCCACCTAATATTGTTTCCTGATTGACAAAAGCCAAATCAGCCTGTTCAATATATGGCTTTATATTTGTATAGTAGGATGAAAAATCATAATCATCATCCGTTTTTGCTTCATCCAATAATCTTTGATGCATTAAATTATCCCCAACGGCGACAAACGAAACTGTATCATCTTTTTTTGGTTCCTGAACTTTTTCTTTTTTTGGTGTATTTTGACAGCCAGAAATCAATAAAACAGATATCAATAATTGGATAATCTTTTTCATTTATTTAGTTGTACTCCCAAATCCACCATTACGAATCTCATTTGCATCATCATCTTCAACAAGACCATATTGCATAAAGATTCCTTGCGCAATCCCTTGTCCAGGTAAGACTTCTACAGTTTTATTTTCATTTGTATCATTTGTCATCTTAATAAAGATATGCCCCTCATTATCTGAATAAAAATAATCACTATCAATAACTCCCACTGTATTGTTTAATTGTAGACGATACTTAAATCCTAGTCCACTTCTAGGATAAATCATTAAAACCCATCTTTCATTCATTTCACAACGAATACCAGTTGGAATCTTGATTGTTTCCTGTGGTTTTAAGCATATATGAATAGGTGTATAAAAATCATATCCCGCTGAACCTTTAGTCGCACGTTTAGGTAATTGAATAGAATCATAAACAGATTGAATCTGTTGCTTAGAAGCATGTGCATCATAATCTAAATAAGCTTCCTCAAATTGTTGATAAGATACTTTATAAAATTTTGCTGTTGTCATATTTTTCTCCTTAACCTTCATAATATTCTTCTAATGTTTTGTTTTCCTGATGTAATTGTGTAGCTAAATCTACACCTACATAACGAATATGCCATGGTTCATACCCATAACCTGTAATACGCACTTTATCTTGAGGATAACGCAAAATAAAGCCATATTTATAAGCATCACTTTCAATGAATTTTCCCAGTGGACTATCAGCCACTTTTTCACTTAAACGATCTCCATCCATAGTATAGGATATATCTACACATAAGCCTAGTTCATGTTCACTACGACGAGGATAGGCATTATATTGAATAGCATGCTCTTGGCCAAACACTTTTACAGAATTATCCCAATAAAGCTGTTGTGTTTCTGGTTCACGATAGCCTGAAATGGTATAAATCTCAATGCCTTTTTCCTTGGCTGCCTGATAAAATTGCGTGTATGCCTGATTCGCTTCATGACGCAACTTTTGACTACAATCAATCACTTTTTCTAAATCATCAGGCTTCCATCCCTCAGGTATTTCATGTAACTTATTGACAAGAACAGTCACATCATCAGGATTTTCAACAATATCCGCCTGTGCTGTGATAGGATTAATCAAATCCCCCACATATTCCACAACATCTACAATCAAATCCTTTTGAGCTTTATTTCCAGCCTGATCTTCGACAGAATAATGGACAGTTTTCTTCCCTACCGTAGATGTATCTATATCACTGTAGCTCACCTGATCCATTAAATCACCATCTTGTAAATCGCTGGCTTTTTCAATATAAAGACTATAATCAAATGTATCATTTAATGCTATTTGAACTCTTGATTTTGTTAACGTTAAAACAGGAGCTTCCTTGTCTTGTGATTGACATCCTGTTAACATAAACATAAAAGAGAGTATCCCTATGACAATTTTTTTCATGACTACCTCCATAACATAACGACTTATTAAAACTATACCCTTACTTAGCTACCATTATAAACCAATTCTACGAAAAATTCCTTAATATTTACTTAATTTATTTCATTTGACAACATTCACACGAATTCATATAATATCGTCATAAAAAAGGAGGATATTTCTATGCAATATGCTATTATTTTTTCAAGTCCAACAGGAAATACACAAATGTTGGCTGAAACTATTAAAAATCATATAAAAGGAGAATGTTGTTATTATGGAAAGGCTGACTTGGCACCATTGATGGCTGATTATATTTTTGTTGGTTTCTGGACAGATAAAGGAACATGTGATGAATCAATTCAGGATTATTTAAAACAACTCCATCATCAAAAAATCTTTTTATTTGGAACTGCTGGTTTTGGTGGTAGTCAAGAATATTTTGATGGTATTTTAAAACGTGTCCAAACTCATATTCCTGATGATAATCAAATTGTGGGACAATTTATGTGTCAAGGAAAAATGCCTATGAGTGTCAGACAACGTTATGAACAAATGGCACAAAAACAGCCGGAAAAATTTATTCCTATGATTGAAAATTTTGATCAGGCATTATCACATCCTAGCCTAGAGGATTTACAATCATTTATCCAACAACTTTCAGTCATTCAATAATCGAGATCATCATAGGATTCATACTTATGATGATCTTTTTATCTCTTTAATCATATGAATATTACAATTTTTTTAAGTATTTTTTACATTCTTTTAATATTTTTGTGGTAATATATACACGTTAGGAGGGGGATATATGCCAGCCATATATACACATTATTGTTTTGGGGAAGAAATGAAAAAAGTTTATTCACCCCATCTTCAAAAAATCATTCAAGACAATATTGAACTTTATGAAATAGGTTTACATGGTCCTGATATTTTTTTCTATTATCAGATTTATCATCATAATGATTTAAATCGTTGGGGAAGTGCCATGCATAAACAAAAAGCTTATGACTTATTTGAAAATTCTCGTCATGTTATTTTAGAAAAAAGTCATAAAGAAGCCAAAATAGCCTATATGTTAGGTTTTATTGCTCATTTTGCATTGGACTATGAATGTCATAGTTATATTGAAAAGAAAATGCAAGCTTCACATGTTTCACATTCCTTAATTGAATGTGAAATGGATAAATATTTATTGATTAAGAATCATCAAAAACCGTTATACACAGATTTAACTCAGCATTTACATCCCACTATGGAAAATGCCAAAGTGATTCAAACTTTTTTTAATCAATTTAGTGTTCAACAGATTTTATCAACATTAAAATCCATGAAAACATATAATCGTTTTCTAGCGAGTCATAATCCATTCATCAGAACATTAGTGAAAGTCTTTTTATTGATTTCAGGTAAATATAAAGGTTATCGTGGATTGTTGATGGATCAAAAAGACCACGAAGCATGCAAAGATAGTAATCTACGTTTAGAAAAATTAATGAAAAAAGCCATTCCACACTGTCTTGAACTCAGTGAAAATTATTATACATACTTAACAAAAAACGAACCACTCAGTCATGATTTTTTAGCACATTACAGTGCTCAAGAGGGTTGGGAAAATATTCCAGTATTATCGTATGAAAAGGAGAAAGAATATGACATCTAAAACAACATCTTTAGAAAAGAAGTGGATTATGTATGATATTGGAAACTCTGCTTTTACATTACTTGTTTCTACAATCATGCCTATTTATTTTAATTTCTTAGCTGACAGTGCACATATTTCTGAAACAAACTATTTAGCTTTTTGGGGGTATGCAACATCTATAGCTACAATCATTACAGCTATTCTTGGTCCTATATTAGGAACTGCTTCTGATTTTAAAGGATGGAAAAAGAAGCTGTTCATGGTTGCTTTACTCATTGGCGCATTGGGTTGTATTTTACTTGGATTTACTTCATCCTGGTTATGGTTTTTATGTTTATTTGTGATTGCAAAATCTGCTTATTCATTAAGTCTTGTTTTTTATGACTCTATGCTTATAGATATTACAACTCCAGAACGTATGGATAATGTTTCTGCTAAAGGATATGCCTGGGGATACATTGGGAGCTGTATACCTTTTATAGCCAGCTTAGCCCTTGTATTATTCTATGAAAAACTTTCATTAACAATGGAAACAGCCATGAGTATTTGTTTTCTTTTGATTGCCTTATGGTGGTTATTATTGTCAGTTCCTTTAATTCTAGGATATCATCAAACATATTATTTAGAAAAAGAAAACCATTATGTTAAAGCCAGCTTTCTACGTTTAAAAAATATTTTTAGTGAATTAAAAGATAATCCAAGAGTGTTATTCTTCTTGCTTGCCTTTTTCTTTTATATTGATGGTGTTTATACTATCATTGATATGGCAACGGCTTATGGAACTGCTTTGGGTTTAGATACAACTGGTTTATTATTAGCGTTGTTATTAACCCAAATTGTTGCCTTCCCTGCTGCTTTAATCTTTGGAAAATTAAGTAATCTTATTGAAAATACAAAACTGATTAAAGTTTGTATTCTTGCTTATTTCCTTATTGCATTATATGGAATCACTCTCCAACAACAATATCAATTCTGGATTTTAGCTGTTGGTGTTGGAATCTTTCAAGGAGCTATTCAATCCTTATCACGTTCTTATTATGCTAAAATCATTCCAGCCAATCGTTCTGGTGAATATTTTGGTTTATATGATATTTGTGGAAAAGGTGCTTCTTTTATGGGAACAACTCTTGTTTCCCTTATTTCTCAAGTTACAGGTATGATGAATATAGGTGTAGGTTCATTAGCCATTATGTTTCTTATTGGATTGTTCTTCTTTATCAAAACTGAAAAATAACATGACAGACTCTGGTATAGAGTCTTTTTTATATACGATATAAATCTTGTCCTAGCTTTTTTAAAGCATGAAAATTTATAATGATAGTAAGTCAAATGAAAAGACAATAGTATGAACTGTTAGTATTATTTGATATTGATATAAAAGAATTTTTAGAATGAATATAGATTTTTTGAATACTACATATTTTTCTAAAATATAGAATATAATGAATTTTTTGTTTTCTATGCTTAAAATATTGAATCACATTAATATTTAAACTATACTTTAAATAGAGAAAGGATTATATTTATGCAAGGGCATCATTAACGAAATATATTATTTTTCTAACAGATTTTTGCTCAGTGTTAAGTATTATTATTATGCAAAAGGATAAATTTCAAAAATAATGAAAATTAATTAAATTATTATTTTATTTAGGATTTTGTTAGGCGGGAATAATATGATTGTCAAAAAAACTTTCAAATTATTTGCATCTGTTATAATTTTGTTTTCTTTGGTATTAAGTCTTTTCATTAGTCCTGTTGCTGCTAATAATAATAACACTATTGAGCCAAAAGCTGTTGAAAGATATACGAAAACCGTTAATGTTGCTTGTCACGATCCAAGTTGGGGTTATGTTACTGTAAAAGTCACAATTTCTCATAATATGACGACTGGACGTTTTACTGTTGACTCTGCAACAGGAACAGGGCACTTTAATGCAGCATGGCCTGGTGTTAAACTTAAAAGTGTGACAACAAATCCTGCTGTGGGAAGTGTTATTAATGGATCAATAATCAAAGTAACTGTTTATTATACTAATATTTTTGATCTGACTAGTACTACGCACCATGCTTCAGATAATATCGAACTTTAGAAATTAATTTTAAGATAAGAATAGTGGTATTGATGGACCACTATTCTTGTTTATAAGGTGGGGAGAATTATGTTAAAAATTGACAAATTAAATATTATCTACAATGATAGTAAAACTATTTTTAAAGATGCTTTCATTGAAATTCCTAACTCATCTTTTATATCAATTACTGGGCCTAGTGGTTCTGGGAAAACAACTTTGCTTAAATTCATTCTTGGAGAAATAAATAATTCCAATGGAATAATGAGTTATGATAATCAAATAATTGATGAATCTTATAGAAATGATTTTCTTTTTAATGAAGTCAGTTATATAGATCAGGAAGGCCATTTTTTTGAGAACATGTCAATACAAGACTATTTTGAGTTTGAATGTCGTATTCATGGTATTGCTTTTTCTAGGGAAGAAATGATAAAAAATTTGAAACAAGTCCGATTAAAAAATATTCCTTATCACAAATCACCAAAGCTGTTATCTACTGGTGAAAGAAAAAGATTTTTGATTGCTGTAGCGCTCATGATGAAGAAAAACCTCCTGCTCATTGATGAACCGACGGCTTCTCTTGATTATCATCATAAGACCATTCTGCTCGATATTCTTCATGAACTCTCTCATCAGGGCATGAGTATCATTGTGACTACGCATGACGAGGATGTTCTCAATACCAGTGATTTCATTTATGAAATTCATGATCACCAACTTATACAGAAAACGTTTAAGAATATAGCAGAAAAACAGATTCACAGGAAAATGATGAAGCCTCATTCCATCAATTATGCCAAATATAAGTCACTGAAATTAATATTTCTGTTTATCATATGCATATGCATTGGTGGTGCATCTATAGGCTTGATTGCACAGAATATAGCTACACTCATATCACTCAACAGCACGACTCAGGTTGAACAGATTTCAGATGATACGGCTTTGTTTCTGGTCAAGAAATTAGATCCTCGCTATATCCTAGAAAATTCGAATATTTTTGATTTCCACTATCAATTTGAAGGAATTGATTATATTTCAGAAGATGAACTTGCTGCCATCCAGAACATTCCTGGTGTTCATGCTATTCTTCCATGCATAGATATACGCAAAACTGATCAGATGGCTCCATTTCGTCTTTATCAGGATGGTCAATTGGTTGACACAGTTGAAACTATCGCAACAACGTTTCAAACATACAATCGTGATATCTATTTAACAGTTTATTATCCTGAAGAGCATATCCAGGATGATGGTCATGACATTGAAGGAATCTATATCAATGATATCCTGTATAATATGCTGGAAACACAGGTGGATTCATTGGACTCATTAGAACAGCTTTCCATTGAATTTAATGCTGTTTGGGTTGATAGCTATGAATCATCAACATCTGAAGAGAAGATGCCTCAATTGAATTATATCTCTAGTAGGAAAGATCTTTCTATTCCCATTGATGTTGACAAGGTCCTTGATGCAACTGAGGTTTTAGATACAAGACAGCAAGCAGCTGGACGCATCTATATTCCTATCAATATGTTCAAGACAATGTATGATATTGACGATTATCCAACTAGACAATACAGAATCATCTGTGAAGCAGGAAAGGAAGAAGACATCAAGATTGCTATTGAAGATATGGACAGTCTTTATTTTGCTTCTAATATAAGTCTGTCCAATCAGGATTATGTTCAATACTTCTATGAACAGACTCAAACAAATCAATCCTTATCTGTCGTTATTTCTTTCATTTTATTTATTGCTTTATTCATGCTGATATATGCATATTGTCAAACAAGAAAAAAAGAGATTCCATTACTAAGAAGAGAAGGATTGAATCAAAAAATCATAAAAAAATATCTAAACAGAGATTTTATATATATGAGCATTGGTTGGTTTATACTCACTGTAATCTGGATTGGAATTTATGGTTTCCTGATTTTATCTACCATGAGAATGACAATTTCCCTATCTTTATATACAATAGTCGCAACAGTTATCGCATTGGTTATGATAGGACTTGTCTATGTGCTATCTTCCTTGATAATAAAAAGGAATATAAAAGGTGTGAGTTAAATGATTGAAATTAAAAACATACAACTTTCATTTCCTTCCAAAGTATTAATCAAATCAGGGGACATAAATATTCCTTCTGGACAGATAACAGGCATCATAGGAGAAAGTGGTACAGGAAAGACAGTTTTATTGCAGGAAATTGGACTTTTAAGAAAGGATTGTCATTTTGACTATGTCTTTGATGATATGCATATCAACGCATACAATGATAAGCAACGTGCAATGGCAAGATGTCAAAATATCTCCTTTGTATACCAAGATGTCTGTTTCTTTCAGAAAATGAATCTGAAAGAAAACATTGAATTTTTTGCAATGCTTACTCATAAATCACTGACAGAGGATGATATTCACAAGCTTCTGGATATGGTTCATCTTGATTTTGATCTTTCAACATCAATTGAAACCATGTCTGGAGGAGAAAAACAAAGATTGGCCATTCTCTGTGGTCTGATTAGAGATGCTGATTTATTTATCTTTGATGAACCTACAGCTTATCTGGATGCTTCAAATACTGCGATTATTATTGAACTTCTTAAAGATCTGGCATATCAAAAAAAGAAAATGGTCCTTGTTGCAACTCATGATCCCCGTCTTATCGATGTCTTTGACAACATATATCAGATACATTCTCAAAAACTGGAAATTACAAAAAAAGCAGAGGATAACCACATCAAGCATACACGCTCTCCTCTTAGGCTCTCTTTTCAGATTCTTAGAAAATATATGAGTCTGACTCATTTCCGATACAAATCAAAATTCATCATGCTTTTTTCCATTGCTGGAGTTATCTGTACATTGCTCGCACTTATCTTCACATATTCCCAGAATTATCAGTCCATCATGGGTGCACCTCTTTTAGATATCCTGCATCATGCAATCCTCGTTATCAAGAAAGATACTCAACTCATAACGCCTTATGAACAGGCGCTCATACAAAGACAGCTTATGGAATATGAAACCTATAATGATTACACATATACCGCTTATATCGATTCTACACCTGTATATATCAAAGCTTATTATCCTCATCAAAAGGATACAATTCCTGTCATGGAGCAAGAAAATCTTCCAGCCAGTTTCAATCACAAGGAAGTTGAAGATGTTTATATGACCTATGGACTCTATCATACCATTTTAAACAGCTTTGACTCTTTTACACTGAAAGATCAACAGAATCAGACAATTGAAATACAACCAAGTAAGGTCCTCAATCCTCACTTCGATTTATCTTTCAATATTTATATTCCTTATGAAACCTTCATGGATTATCTTTACTCAACTAACATTGATTTGTCAAAGACAGGCGTCCAATGCATCAATGTTTATATTCATAATCTATCAGATATATCTAATATTCAAAGACTTCTTCCTTCAGATTATGATATTCTTGATGAAAATAATCTCATGTTTCATGTTGATTCTGCAAGACTCTTTGATTCGAATTATATTTTCATTATTGTTGTCATTGTTTTAATAGCGTTTATTATTTATAAAATATATAGCCTTATTCTTGAACAACAGAATATTGCATTGCTTTCATCTTTAGGAATCACCTCTGTTCAACTTATTCAAATAATGACATATAAAGAAGGAATTCATCTTTTGCTTTCATTTATATGTACCTGTGTAATGAGTGCTCTCATACTAATGCTTCTTGGGTTATTTTCATTTCAGACATGGGGAAATATGATTCTCGCTGCCAGCTTTTGTCTAATCTTAATATTTATGATTATTTTGATTGCATTTTATATAATGATTAAGGTATTTCCACCATATAAATTATTAAAATAGATATACTCTTGTAAGTGCCAAATTATGTTTAGAAAATAATTTTACACTTACCTTTAAAAAAGGATGTCATAAAAATGACACCCTTTTTGAGTTCTATTAAATTTTTGTTATATCAATAAGTGATGTATCACCATGATGTCTTTTTTCAAGACAATTGATTAATGCTTGGGCTGTATCCAATGATGTATAAATTGGAATACCTGCTTCTACCGCAAAGCGACGAATCATAAATCCATCTTTTAAATTATTGTTTCTTGTTGGTATATCAATGATTAAATCAACTGTATCAGTTAACATTAAATCAAAGATTGTATTTTTCTTATCAGCAATGTAATTGACAAGATGAGCAGGAATTCCATGTTCAATAAGATACGTAAATGTTCCAATTGTTGCATAAATGTCATAACCAAATTGATGATATTGTTTTGCAATTGGTAAGAATTCTTCTTTGGCACTATCTTTAATCGTACAGATAATATTCTTTTTCTTTGGCAAATCAATACCTGTCGCAATAAATGCTTTATAAATGGCTTCATCAAAGTCTTTAGACACACCTAAAACTTCTCCTGTAGATTTCATTTCAGGGCCTAAGCTGATTTCTGCACCAGTAATCTTTTCAAATGAGAAGACTGGCATCTTAATAGCCACTGTTTCTTTTTCTTTAGCCAATCCATATTCATATCCTTGTTCCTTGATTGTTTTTCCCATAATGACATGTGTTGCGACATCTACCACAGGAATATCAGTAACCTTAGAAATATAAGGAATAGTACGTGAAGAACGTGGGTTCACTTCAATAACATAGACCTGATCTTCATAAACAATAAATTGAATGTTAATCAATCCAATGACATGTAACGCTTTTGCTAGTCTTTGTGTATAATCCACAATCACATCTTTAATTTCCTGTTTAATCTTTTGTGGTGGATATACTGAGATACTATCTCCACTATGCACTCCTGCACGTTCTACGTGTTCCATGATACCTGGAATCAATACACCATGTTCATCACAGATAGCATCGACTTCGACTTCTTTACCAGATAAATATTTATCAATCAAGATAGGATGTTCCTGATATTGACGATTAATGATTCCCATGAATTTCTTGATATCACCATCATTTAAAGCAATTTCCATTCCAGCTCCACCTAATACATAAGAAGGTCTGACAAGCACTGGATATCCTAAACGATTAGCAACCTCTAAAGCTTCTTCTGTTGTAAAAACTGTTGAACCCCTTGGACGATCTATATCACAACGCTGTAAGATTTCATCAAATCTTTCACGATCTTCAGCAGCATCTACATTATCAGCTGATGTTCCTAAAATAGGAACTCCCATTTCCATTAAGGCTTTTGTAAGCTTGATGGCTGTTTGTCCACCAAATTGTACAATGGCACCATCTGGTTTTTCTAAACGCACAATACTTTCTACATCTTCAGGTGTCAATGGTTCAAAATACAGACGATCAGCAATATCAAAGTCTGTCGATACTGTTTCTGGATTATTATTCACAATAATTGTATCATAGCCAGCTTCCTTTAACGCCCAGACACAATGAACAGAACAATAATCAAACTCTATCCCTTGTCCAATACGGATTGGTCCTGAACCTAAAACCATAATTTTCTTTTTATCATCACGAGGATCAACTTCATTATGTTCTCCATATACAGAATAATAATAAGGTGTTGTTGCATCAAATTCAGCTGCACATGTATCTACTGTTTTATAAACAGCTTCGATATGATGATCTAATCTCATTTGATGAATATCTTGAGTTGTATGATTTGTGTACTTAGCAATAATTTGATCTGGGAATTCTAATCTTTTAGCAAGTTTTAATAATTCAACAGTCAATGGTTCTGTTTTTAATTGTTGTTCGACTTCCGTTAAATGTTTGATTTTATCAATAAACCAGCAATCAATACGTGTTATATCATGAATTTCCTGTTCACTCATTCCTTGTCTTAAAGCCTGTGCTACTACAAAGATACGATGATCATCAACATCTTTTAATTTGACTTTTAATTCATCTAATGAAAGTCCATCGACTTCAGGAATATGTAAATCATAAACATTTTGTTCGAGAGAACGTAAAGCTTTCATAAAAGCTCCTTCAAAATTATGAGCAATACTCATGACTTCTCCTGTGGCTTTCATCTGTGTTCCTAGTTTTCTAGATGCCCCAACAAATTTATCGAATGGCCATTTTGGAATCTTACAAACAATATAATCTAACGTCGGTTCATAAGAAGCATATGTTTTTCCAGTAACTGCATTTTTAATTTCATCCAATGTATAACCTAAAGCAATTTTCGCTGCCAGTTTGGCGATTGGATAACCTGTTGCTTTTGAAGCTAAAGCTGAAGAACGCGAAACACGTGGATTAACTTCAATAACGCAATATTCAAAACTATCTGGATTTAAAGCATACTGCACATTACATCCACCTTGAATATTTAAGGCTGTAATAATATTTAAAGCCGAACTTCTTAACATCTGATATTCTTTATCAGATAAAGTTTGACTTGGTGCCACAACAATACTATCTCCCGTATGTACACCAACTGGATCAAGGTTTTCCATATTACATACTGTAATACAGTTGCCATGTCCATCACGCATCACTTCATATTCAATTTCTTTCCATCCGGCAATACTTTTTTCAATGAGGCACTGACTCACACGTGATAAACGTAATCCATTAGAACAGATATGATGAAGTTCTTCTTCATTATCGGCAATTCCACCACCTGTTCCTCCTAATGTATATGCTGGTCTAACAACAACTGGATAACCAATTTTATTTGCAAACTCAATGGCTTCATCTACATGATTCACGACAATTGATGCTGCACATGGTTCTCCAATCTTTTCCATTAATGTTTTAAACTCTAAGCGATCTTCAGCCAGTTTGATTGTATCTGTTGAAGTTCCAATAGTACGCACATGATGTTTGTCTAAAAATCCTTCATCAGCTAAAGCCATCGCAATATTTAAAGCATTTTGTCCCCCAAGTGTCGGTAAAATGCTATCTGGTTTTTCAACTTCAATTAAATGTTTCACAACTGGTACAGTTAATGGTTCTATATAAACCTTATCAGCAATATCTTTATCTGTCATGATTGTGGCTGGATTAGAATTAATAAGGACAACTTCTATTCCTTCTTCTTTCAAGGCTCTACAAGCCTGTGTTCCAGCATAGTCAAACTCTGCTGCCTGCCCAATGATAATTGGTCCAGACCCAATCACTAATACTTTTTGAATATCATGATTTCTAGGCATTTTGATTTCCTCCCATCATTTTGATAAATTCGTCAAATAAATATGATGTATCTAATGGTCCAGCACATGCTTCTGGATGAAACTGCACTGTTTTAATAGGTTTTTGTAAATATTCAATACCTTCTAATGTGCCATCATTGACATTTTGGAACCACATTTTTGCGACTGTTGGATCCAAAGATTCATCTTTGACGACATAATTATGATTTTGTGTAGAAATATACACACGATTTGTGTTTAAGTCTTTAACTGGATGATTAGCTCCATGATGACCATATGTCATCTTTTCTGTTTCAAATCCGTGCGCCAAAGCCATCAACTGATGTCCTAAACAAATCGCAAAAATAGGCATTTCACTTTGACTTAATATTTTCATATTGTCAATAATATCTAAACATTCAGATGGATCACCAGGCCCATTAGAAAGCATAATCCCATCAAAATGTCCATCAAGAATAATTTGAGCAGGTGTATGTGCAGGGAGAACTGTCACTTCACAATCTCTTTTCACCAATTCTCTCGCAATATTTTTCTTGGCACCAAAATCATATAAGGCAACTTTATATTTTCCTTGACCCAAAACATAAGGTTCACAGCATGTTGTTTGTTTCACAACACCAGAAACTTTATACTCATGAATTCGTTTTAAAACATCACTTAAATCATCATAGTGATGTGTTGTAATCAAACCATTCATACAACCCTTATTTCTGATTAATTTTGTAATATATCGTGTATCAACACCTTGAATTCCCACAATATCATGTTTCTTCAAATAATCTTCTAAATCCATATTCTTTCTAAAATGACTGCCTAATCTTGCCAATTCATTCACAACAAAACCTTCTACATATGGTTGTCTTGATTCCTGATCTTCCAAGCAAACACCGTAATTTCCAATCAATGGATATGTCATCACAACACTTTGTCCAGCATATGAAGGATCTGTTAAGACTTCCAGATATCCTGTCATAGATGTATTAAAGACAAACTCACTAATGACTTCCTTATGACCACCAAAATGTTCACCTTCAAAGACATGTCCATCTTCTAATATCAAATATGCTTTCATTGTTACCTCCTTATATCATAAAAAAACATATCCATAAAAGATATGTTTTTAGAAATATAAAAAATGAGAAAAAGATGTTCTAACAATCGTTGTATCCATAACTTGTTTTCCCACCATAATTCTCATTCCTTTCTATTTATTCTTGTATAGTATAGTCAAATTTAACATAATTATCAAGATATTTTTTCATAATTTTTTATTATCATAATTTTAAATTATTAATCATTACTCATTAATTGCTTTTTCCCCTGTTTCACGCGTACGAATTTTCATAGCATTATCAAGCTTATAAGTAAAAATCTTACCATCTCCTACTTCTCCAGTATAAGCCGCCTGACAAATCGCTTCAATCGTTTTTTCAGCCCATTCTTCACTGCTGACAACAATTTCAAATTTAATTTTTGGTAACATGTTCACTTCAACTTCCTGACCACGAACATATTCTGTATAGCCATGTTGCAATCCACATCCCATCACTTGAGATACTGTCATACCATTGACTTGGATACGAGCAAGTGCTTCTTTGACTTCTTCATACTTTTCTTCTCTTACAATTGCTTCAACTTTAATCATATTCACTTTCCTCCTAATCTAATCCATTAAAAGACGGATAAGCATTTTCCTGATGTTCAGAAATATCCAATCCTTTTTGTTCTTCTTGTTTAGAGACACGAAGGGTTGTGAAACATCTGACAATAGCAATACAAATCAATGTCCCTACCACTGCCACTGCAATCGTAATAAGAATACTTGCTAATTGAGCTAAAAACAATTGAGTATCACCAAAGAATAAACCATTCCATCTAGCAACATCATTAATAGAAGTCTGAGTAAATAACCCTGTCGCAATTCCACCCCAGATACCACCAATACCATGGCATCCAAAAGCGTCCAAAGCATCATCATAACCTAATTTCTGTTTCACTTTAGAAATCATCAGATAACAGATAGGACTACCAACCAATCCAATAATGATAGATGCCCAGATAGGCACATATCCTGCTCCTGGTGTAATAGCGACAAGACCGACAACCATACCTGTCACACTTCCTACCAACGTTGGTTTTCCACTCATGAATACATCCATCAGCATCCATGATATCATTCCAGCAGCTGCTGATAGACCTGTTGTCATAAAAGCATGAACAGCTAATTCATTAGCCTGTAAGGCACTTCCAGCATTAAAGCCAAACCATCCAAATAAAAGTAAGCTAGCACCTAAGACAACAAATGGAATATTATGCACATGATATTGTACACGTAAGTAATCTTTACGTTTTCCTAAAACAATACATAAAACCAGCGCACTGACACCAGAACTGATATGGACAACATTTCCACCAGCAAAGTCTATTGAACCAATCTTCGCTAAAAAACCACCAAGGCCCCAAACCATATGAGCCATTGGATAATAAACAATCACTGACCAAAGAATAATAAACAAAAACAAAGCTTTAAATTTCATACGTCCAGCAACTGCTCCAGTAATTAAAGCTGGTGTAATAATGGCAAACATCATTTGAAAAATGGCAAACTCTAAATGAGGAATTGTGGATACATAATCTGTTGTACTTCCTTCGATGCCCTGTAGACCTAACCAGCTGAAATCTCCAATGATTCCAAAGTGATCATTTCCAAAAGCCAGTGAGTATCCAAATAATGCCCACATCACTGCTGCAATCCCAATGACAAATATAGAAGTCATCATTGTATTGACAACATTTTTACGGCGAACAAGTCCACCATAAAAGAATGCAAGTCCCGGTGTCATTAATAACACCAGGGCACTACATATTAACATAAAACCAATATCCCCTGAATTCATATCATAGACCCCCTAACTTTATTTATTATTCATTCATATAGCTATATCCCATTAAGTATTGATCAACTTCTTTGGCACATTCATTACCTTCAGCGATAGCCCAAACAACAAGAGATTGACCACGATGCATATCCCCTGCAACGAAAATCTTCTCTTCCTTTGTCGCATAACTCTTTGGCATTGTCGTCACAACTTGACGTTGATTTACCGATAAATCAAACTGTTCTTTGATATCGTCTTCAATACCTACAAATCCTGCCGCAATCAACAATAAATCTGCCTTTACTATTTTTTCACTATCTTCTTTTTCAACCCATTGACCATCAACCATTCTCCCCTGAACAGTTTTCACAGCTTTGAGTTGTCCATCTTCTTCAATACATTCTTTAATCGTTGTTTCATAAACACGTGGATCTTTCTTAAAAACAGCCAGACTTTCTTCTTGTCCATAGTCTGTTTTCAATTCATCTGGCCACATTGGCCAAGGACGTGTGTTTTGATGAGGTGGACATGGCATCATTTCTAGTTGTGTAACTGATGCACATCCCTGACGAATACATGTTCCTACACAGTCATTACCGGTATCTCCACCACCTACAACAACCACATGTTTTCCTTTAGCATCAATACGTAAAGGACTTTGATTTAATAAATCTTGTGTTACGCTTTTGAGAAAATCCACTGCAAAGTAAATTCCTTTAGCTTGTCTCCCTGGTACATTTAAATCACGTGCTTTTTTCGCTCCACAACATAACACAACTGCATCATATTCTTTTAATAATTCTTCTTTCGTTATATCTTGTCCAACATGAACATTGGTATAAAACTGAACCCCTTCTTCTTTCATTAATTGAATACGACGTTCAATAATCTGTTTTTCAAGTTTCATTTGAGGAATACCATACATCAATAATCCTCCTAAACGATCATCTTTTTCAAAAACACTGACCTGATGTCCACGTTGATTTAATTTATAGGCTACCGTTAATCCTGTAGGACCACTGCCAATAACAGCTACTTTTTTAAATGAACATACAGATGATTTTTCAGCTTTCATCAATTGATTCTGATAAGCCTTTTCAATAATAAATAATTCATTATCTTTAATGGTCACGGCATCTCCATGCAATCCACATACACATGCCTTTTCACATAATGCGGGGCACACACGTCCTGTAAACTCTGGGAAGGGATTTGTTTTTAATAGACGTGAAAGTGCACGTTCATCATTATGGTGAAAGATTTCATCGTTCCACTCTGGAATCAGGTTATGTAAAGGACAACCTGTAACCATATGATTGATTTCAATAGCTGATTGACAAAACGGAACACCACAATTCATACAGCGAGCTCCTTGCTGACGACGTTTTTCATCCAAAAGAGGGATGTGGAATTCCTGAAAATCAGCGATTCTTGTTTCTGGTGATTCAGTGAAATTATCTTCTCTATCAAACTCTAAAAATCCTGTAGCTTTTCCCATACATTACCCTCCTATTGATGAACTTCTTTAAAGGCCATTAATGCAGCCTCATCATGTGAATAGCCTTGTTTTTCAAAGCTTTCAATATTATCTAACATACACGCATAATTAACTGGCACAATCTTTTTAAAATGTGGTATCCATGCTTCAAAACTTTCCAAGATATCTTTAGCCAGTAATGACCCTGTATATTGCACATGTTTTTGTAATAACAATTTTAAATCTTCTATATCCTTATGCTGTTTGACTTCCTGCATTGTGACTAATTCTTTATTTAAACGTAAATATAAATCATGATCTTTATCTAAGACATAAGCGATACCCCCGCTCATTCCTGCCGCAAAGTTCTTTCCTGTTTTTCCTAAAACAACCACTTTTCCACCAGTCATATATTCAAGTCCATGATCACCACAGCCTTCTACCACAGCAATCGCACCAGAATTACGGACCGCAAAACGTTCACCAGCACGACCACTGATATAGGCTTCTCCTGATGTTGCTCCATATAAGGCAACGTTTCCAACAATGACATTATCTTGAGCCACAAATTGAGCATTTGAAGAAGGATGAATAATCAGTTTTCCACCAGATAATCCTTTTCCAAAATAATCATTGGCATCTCCTTCAACTTGCATTGTGAGACCTTTTGGTATAAAGGCTCCAAATGATTGTCCGGCTCCACCAATACATTCAATCTGATAAGTATCATCTTGCAGATTGTTTTGGAAACGTTTTGTGATTTCACTTCCCAGCAATGTTCCTAAACTACGATCAAGGCTGGAAATATGTATTGTCTCCTGATGTGGCTGTTTTGTTTCCAGATAAGAAAGGAATCTTGGTAACAAGACTTTTAAATCCTGACTATCTTCTAAGTGGAAATCAAAAACATTTTCTTTTTGGAAATGCACATTGAGATCCTTTTTTGTAAAGAATGATTCTAATTCCTGATATTCTGGTTTGACTTTCAGAACTTCCATATGTCCTACCATTTCATCTATGCTATGGAATCCCAGCTGTGCCATAATTTCACGGAGTTCCTGAGCAATAAATTTCATAAAATTCATAACATATTCTGGTTTTCCTTTAAAACGTTTTCTAAGCTCAGCATTTTGTGTTGCGATACCGACTGGACAAGTATCAAGATTGCAGACACGCATCATGACACAGCCCATTGTAACTAATGGGGCTGTCGCAAAGCCAAATTCTTCTGCACCTAATAATGCAGCCACCGCAACATCTCTTCCTGTCATTAATTTTCCATCCGTTTCTAAAACAACACGCGTTCTTAAATCATTTTCAATCAGACTTTGATGTGCTTCTGCCAATCCCAGTTCCCAAGGCAATCCTGCATAATGAATCGAACTTTGCGGAGCTGCCCCAGTTCCTCCATCATAACCAGAAATCAAAATGACTTCAGCTCCAGCTTTCGCAACACCGGATGCAATCGTTCCAACTCCAGATTCTGAAACAAGTTTGACAGAAATACGTGCATCACGATTGGCATTTTTCAGGTCATAAATCAATTGTGCCAAATCTTCAATAGAATAAATATCATGATGTGGTGGTGGTGAAATTAAAGTCACTCCTGGTGTTGAATAACGTGTTTTGGCAATCCAAGGATAGACTTTCTGTCCTGGCAAATGTCCACCTTCTCCCGGCTTTGCGCCTTGTGCCATCTTAATTTGAATTTCTTTAGCACTCACCAGATATTCACTTGTAACACCAAAACGTCCACTAGCCACCTGTTTAATAGCACTATTCGCCTCAGTATATAATCTGTCTGGATTTTCTCCACCTTCACCAGAATTCGATTTTCCACCTAAACGATTCATTGCCACAGCTAAACATTCATGTGCCTCCTTAGAAATAGAACCATAAGACATCGCTCCTGTTTTAAAACGTTTGACAATATCATCAACACTTTCTACTTCTTCTAAAGGAATAGATTGTCTTTGTGTCATATCAAATTCTAATAAATGACGTAAAGCAAAGGGTTGACTTTCCAACTGACGTGAATATTCTTTAAATAATGTATAATCTCCACTTTGAGTCGCTTTTTGAAGTAAAACAATTGTTTCTGGACTATACATATGAACTTCACTTTGTGGTCCACGTCGAAATTTATGAAAACCTAAACTTTTCAACGATGTATCTGTCTTTAATCCTAATGGATCAAAGGCATGATCATGATAGTAACGAATATCATTTTCAATATCTGTCAAACCTTTTTCTCCCACACGATAAACTGTATGAGGGAAATAGTTTTCCATAATATCTTCTTTTAAACCGACAACTTCAAAGATTTGTGCAGACTGATATGACTGTAAAGCAGAAATACCCATCTTCGCCGCAATCTTGACAATACCTTTTAAGATGGCATGATTATAATCTTCAATAGCCTTATTTTCCTCTTTATCCAACATATTAAGCTGAATCATTTCCATGATACATTCATGGGCCAGATATGGATAAATAGCTGTAGCACCAAAACCTAATAAACAGGCAAATTGATGAACATCACGTGGCTCACCACTTTCTAAGACAATGGACATCGCTGTTTTTCTTTTAGTTTTCACCAAATGACTTTCTACAGCTGAAACAGCCAGTAATGAAGGGATAACCAAATGATTATCATCGACACCTTTATCAGAAAGAATTAAGATATTGACACCTTGACGATAAGCTTTATCACAATCAAGAAATAACTGATCTAAAGCTTCTGTTAAGGAAATCCCTTTATAATATAATAAAGAAATGACTTGGCTATGGAAACCATCACAATTTAACTGTTTGAGTTTATCCATATCACGACTGTCTAAAATCGGATTATTGATTTCTAAGACCTGACAATTATCAGATTGATCCTGTAATAAGTTTCCATTAGATCCTAAGTATACTGTTGTATCCACAACGACTTCTTCTCGTAAAGAATCAATAGGTGGATTGGTCACTTGCGCAAACTGTTGTTTAAAATAATGGAATAATGTTGGATGTTTTTGACTCAACATAGCCAGTGGAATATCTGTTCCCATGGATGCTGTAGGTTCTACACCATTTTTCGCCATAGGTAAAATCATATCTTTGACATCTTCATATGTATAACTAAAAATTTTATATAAAATATCACGATCACCTTGACTATGAATATGTGATTTTTTATCTGGAGCTGGTAAATCTTTTAAATGTAATAAATAATAATCCAACCATTCTCCATAAGGATGTTCTTTAGCATAGCTCATTTTACATATATCATCTTCAATCAGCTGCTGTTTTTGAGTATCTACTAATAACATTTTTCCTGGTTGAAGACGTGATTTTTTCACAATATGACTTTCATCAATATCTAAAACGCCAACTTCTGATGATAAAATCAAAGTCTGATCATCTAAAATATAATAACGTGATGGTCTTAAACCATTTCTATCTAAAGTGGCTCCCATGGAAATACCATCAGAAAACAAAATAGCAGCAGGTCCATCCCATGGTTCCATCATTGTCGCATAATAATGATAAAAATCTTTTTTCTCTTGTGACATGGCTGTATTTTTCCATGGTTCTGGAATCAATAGCATCATAGCTTTAGCTAATGGCATCCCATTCATATATAGGAACTCTAATGTATTATCTAGCATGGCTGAATCTGAACCATGTACATCAACAATTGGGAAAACCTTTGTCATATCTGATGAAAAATACTTTGAATCTAATGTTTCTTCTCTGGCCAGCATACGATTCGCATTACCTCTAATTGTATTAATTTCTCCATTATGAGCAATCATACGATTAGGATGTGCTCTTTGCCAGCTTGGATTGGTATTGGTAGAAAAGCGTGAATGAACCAATGCTATGGCACTATGATAATCATGATCTTGTAAATCATCATAGAATTGTCTTAATTGATGAACAAGAAACATCCCTTTATAGACAATTGTTGATGAAGATAATGAAACCACATATGTCTGTGGTGAAGATTTTTCAAATTCACGACGAATCACATATAATACTCTTTCAAAGTCCATTCTTCGTTGACAAGTTTTAGGTTTTTCAATAAAGCATTGCATAATATAAGGCATACAATCCTTAGCCTTTTGACCTAAGATATCTTCATGACATGGCACTTCTCGCCACCCTAGAAATGTGGCCTGATGTTTCATGACAATGCGTTCTAAAGTTTTCATAGCTTTTTGTCTTGTCAGTGTTTCCTGTGGCAAAAAGAACATTCCCACTGCATAATCATATGGTTGAGGCAAAGCAATATGGAGATTATGTGCAACTTTATTAAAGAAACGATGTGAAATCTGTAATAAGATTCCAACCCCATCACCGACTTCTCCACTGGCATCTTTTCCAGCACGATGTTCTAGTTTTTCAACAATTGTAAGTGCCTGATCAATAACCTGATAATCCTGTCGTCCATCAATATGAACGACAGCGCCAATACCACAGGCATCATGTTCTCTGACATGATGCAATCCCTGATTATACTCTTTCATCAAATCATCCTTTCTACTTTCCACTATCTCCATAATTTTCTAAAAACCTGGCAGAAGGATCGTTGACCTGACAGCCTTCCCAATTTGGATTTGGCATCCAGAATCCTTTCACCATTTGTGCCTGATGTGGATAATATTTTTCAAAGATTTCACGATATAATAATGACTCTTTTGTAAATGGTTGGGCGAAATCATATTTCTTTCTTTTTTCTTCAAATTCCTGATCACTATAATAATTATTCGCATAAGCTTTGATTTCATCACTTAATGAATGTCCTACCGCATCTGAAAAAGCTGCTTTTTCACGCATTAAGATATCTTGAGGTAAATATCCTCTGTCAAACGCTTTACGCAATAAATATTTTCCTTTTCCATAATTATTCATTTTTAAAGCAGGATCAATATGCATAACATAATCCACAAAAGCCAAATCTCCAAAAGGCACACGTGCTTCTAAGGAATGAACACTAATACAACGATCAGCACGTAAGACATCATACATATAAATTTCTCGAATACGTTTTTCAGCTTCCTTTTGGAATTCTTTTGCATTTGGCGCAAAATCTGTATATTTATAACCAAATAATTCATCTGAAATCTCACCCGTTAATAAAACTCTAATATCTGTATGCTGATGAATATACTGACAGACAAGATACATACCAATAGATGCACGAATTGTTGTAATATCATATGTTCCTAAAGTGGCAATAACAGGTTCTAAGGCACTTAGAACATCATCTTTTGTGATAATCACTTCGGTATGTTCACTGCCAATAAACTCAGCCACTTCTTTGGCATATTTTAAGTCAATAGCATCTTTGTCCATTCCAATCGCAAAAGTACGAATTGGTTTTTTTAGCAGACGAGAAGCCACTGCACAGACAAGTGATGAATCTAATCCACCACTTAATAAGAAACCAAGTGGTGCATCTGCATCCAATCTTTTTTCAATACCTTTGACTAATAAATCATGTATATTTGTATAGATTGTATTGAAATCATCATGATGATAGTTTTCCACCAGGCTCATATCTCTATAACAAACAAACTCCCCATTTTGATAATAATGTCCTGGTGGAAAAGGTACAATCTTATCACAGATGCCAACTAAATTTTTGGCTTCTGAAGCAAAGACAATGTGCTGATGATCATCATAACCATAAAATAATGGGCGAATCCCAATCGGATCTCTAGCAGCAATAAATTCTTTTGTATCACCATCAAAAAGAATCAATGCAAATTCTCCATCTAATTCTTTAAACATGTCTACACCCATTTTTTGATAAAGAGGAAGCAGGATTTCACAATCACTCTCCCCTTGAAAGTCAAAGCCCTGCTTCATCAATTTTTCTTTCATTGGTCTAAAACCATAGATTTCACCGTTACAGACAACGTAATGCTTCCCTCTTTGAAATGGTTGCATACCATACTCATTTAATCCCATGATGGATAAACGTTGAAATCCCAATAGCCCTTTACCTGTATCAATAATACGCATAGCATCAGGTCCCCTGGTATGTGTTCTTTCAAAACCTTTTAAAAAAATCTCTTTTTCTACATTGCTGTCGCAATACGCCATAATCGAACACATTGTCATAACCCCTCTCTTATATAATTTTATAAAATACCAAATAACAGTTTGCCATATGTTGGGAATGGCCATACATTTTCGGCAGTTAATGTTTCCAATTCATCACATGGTGTACGTAAAGCACTCATAGCTGGAATGACTTCATCTCGATAATAGAAAGCTGCCTTTTCAAAGTCTTCAATCGCTTCAGCTTCTTTTAAGACTTTGTCTAAATGTTTTGTTGCTTTAAAAGCTTGATCTAATAATGCTGAAACATCTTTTAAAGTTTCTTTTTCATAAACATTTTCTAACTTGGCAACTTCTGTTTTCATTGCACAAGTTTGTGCTAAGTCATATGAATATTGACTGACAGCTGGTAAGATTTCTTTTTGAGCCATATTGACCATTGTTAAAGCTTCAATATGCAAAATCTTGACATATTCTTCCATCATAATTTCATAACGAGAATGCACTTCTTCTTCATCAAAGACTTTATGTCTCTTAAATAAATCAATATTTTCATCTTTAATAAAATATGGTAAAGCATCAGGTGTTGTACGTAAGTTTAATAGTCCACGTTTCTTGGCTTCCTCTACCCATGAATCATCATAACCATTCCCATTGAAAATAATACGTTTATGTTCTTTGATTGTTCCTTGAATCAATGCATGTAATGCTGAAGAAAAATCTGGTGCTTTTTCTAGAATATCCGCAAATTCTTTTAATTCATCTGCAATCACTGTATTTAAAACAATATTACATCCTGCAATAGATGAACTTGATCCTGGCATACGGAATTCAAATTTATTACCTGTAAAAGCAAATGGTGAAGTACGGTTACGATCTGTTGTATCTTTAGGAAATTTAGGTAAGACATGAGCCCCAATCTTCATGACTTCTTTTTCCTTAGAATCATATGGTCGATCTTCTTCAATAGCTTTTAAGATTTCAGCTAATTCATCACCTAAGAAAACAGAAATAATAGCTGGCGGTGCTTCGTTAGCTCCCAAACGATGATCGTTACCTGCAGTCGCAACAGATAATCTCAACAAATCCTGATGTTCATCAGCCGCTTTAATCACAGCGCATAAGAATAATAAGAATTGAGCATTTTCATGCGGTGTATCTCCAGGTTCTAATAAATTCACACCTGTATCTGTTGATAATGACCAGTTATTATGCTTTCCACTTCCATTGATACCATCAAATGGCTTTTCATGTAATAAAGCTACCAAACCATGTTTTTTCGCAATTCTTTGAATCAATTCCATTGTTAATTGGTTATGATCAGTCGCAATATTGGTAGTAGAGAAAATAGGTGCTAACTCATGTTGAGCTGGTGCGACTTCATTGTGTTCAGTTTTCACTAAGACACCTAATTTCCATAATTCTTCATTCAAGTCATTCATAAATTCTTGAACTCTACTCTTGATCGTTCCAAAATAATGATCTTCCATTTCCTGTCCTTTTGGAGATGGTGCACCAAATAAAGTACGTCCTGTATAAATCAAGTCTTTTCTTTGTTCATAATATTTTTTATCGACTAAGAAATATTCCTGTTCAGGTCCCACTGTTGTTTTGACATTCTTAACATTTTCGTTACCAAATAATTTTAAGATACGTAATGCCTGTTTGTTGATAGCCTGCATACTTCTTAATAATGGTGTCTTTTTGTCTAAAGCATGCCCTGAATAAGAACAGAATGCTGTAGGAATACATAAAACGCCATTTTTAATAAAAGCATAAGAAGTTGGATCCCAAGCTGTATATCCTCTGGCTTCAAATGTTGCACGTAATCCCCCATTCGGGAAAGATGACGCATCAGGTTCTCCTTTAATTAATTCCTTGCCAGAAAATTCTAAAATAACTTTCCCATTTTTGTTTGTTCCAATAAAACCATCATGCTTTTCAGCTGTTACACCTGTCATCGGTTGAAACCAGTGCGTATAATGTGTAGCTCCATGTTCCACAGCCCAATCTTTCATCGCATTCGCCACAGCATTTGCAATCTTGATATTTAAAGATTTCCCCTCTTTAATTGTTTTTTGAAGTTCTCTGAAAGTATCCTTCGCAAGTCTTTCTTCCATGACTTCTTCATCAAATACCAAAGTTCCAAAAATATCTGTTATTTTCTTTTCCATATCTATCACTCCTTTATGTAAACCTATCCGTTTACTTATTTTGCATTATGATACAGCTTCGTATTTTTGTCAATGTTTTTTTATCATTTTAATAAATTATTATTATATTTGATTGAAAAAATACAATTATTCCGTTATAATAAAGACGAATAGGAGATATTGAATCCCGTAATATTTATTTTTATGTAACATCTTATACAACAAATTTTGATATATGTATCTCCTATTCTTCTATAAAATATAAGGAGAACAACAATGATAAATGATTTAAAAGAAATTCATGAGGAGTGTGGTGTGTTCGGTGTGTTTCAGCATCCAAATGCAGCTAACCTCTGTTATTATGGTTTACATGCCCTTCAGCATCGTGGGCAGGAAGGAGCCGGTATTTTAGTTGCGAACGATCATAAACTTTCTATTCATAAAGGAGAAGGTTTGGTCACTGAAGTTTTTAACAGTGAAAAGATTCATCAGATGAATGGTATTCACGCTATTGGTCATGTGCGTTATTCAACTGCTGGTGGTGGAGGTATTATGAATGTACAGCCTTTACTTTTTAGAACCATGGTGGGTGATATGGGAATTTGTCATAATGGAAATATTGTGAATGCTAATGTATTGAAAGCTGAACTTGAAGAACAAGGCAGTATCTTTTCATCTTCATCTGATACTGAAATTTTAGGACATTTAATCAAACGTCAAAAAGGACATATGATAGATCGTATCTGTGCTTCTTTAGAAAAATTAGATGGAGCTTTTGCTTTCCTCATTCTTTTAGAAGATCGTCTCTATGCTGTCAGAGATCGTTATGGATTAAGACCACTAGCTATTGGGCAGCTCCCTAATGGAGCGTATGTCTTTGCTTCAGAAACATGTGCATTAGATATTGTAGGCGCTAAATTTCTAAGAGATGTCGAGCCAGGAGAAATAGTCAGAGTTAAAGGCAATCAATTGTTATCTCGTCTTTATACAAAACAGCCTATACATGATAAGATCTGTGCTATGGAATATGTATATTTTTCTCGTCCCGACAGTATCCTCGATGGTATCAATGTTCATACAACACGTAAAAATGCTGGAAAACAACTTTATTTAGAAAGTCCAGTAGATGCTGATATTGTGATTGGAGTACCAGATTCATCTATATCTGCTGCAATTGGATATTCAGAAGCTTCCCACATTCCTTATGAGATGGGACTAATTAAAAACAAATATGTTGGAAGAACATTCATTCAACCTACGCAGGAATTAAGAAATCAGGGTGTTCGTATGAAGCTTTCGGCTGTTTCTTCAATTGTGAATCAAAAAACAGTCATCATGATTGACGACTCTATTGTCAGAGGAACAACATCCAAACGTATTGTGACTTTATTAAAAGAAGCAGGCGCTACAGAAGTTCATGTCAGAATTGCTTCACCGGCAATCAAATATCCTTGTTTTTATGGTGTAGACACGTCTACTCTTGATGAATTAATTTCTCACAAGATGACAACTCAGGAACTTTGCGCATATATTGGTGCTGATTCCTTAGCCTTCATCAGTGAAGAAGGACTTCAAAAATCTATTCATTTTGAAAAAGAACATACCTGTGATTTATGTATGGCTTGTTTCAATAGAAAATATGTCACACCACTATATGATAATGATTTTCAAGACGATTAAAGGTTTGTCAAAACGACAAACCTTTTATATTTTTATCGCAATAATCAAAGCCAACATCCCAATAACAAGAACCGTCCCACAAATCCTTAATACTTTATTTTCCTGCTTAGAAGATAGCCATGAAAATTTTTCACTTATTAACTGCTGTGTCATAGATTTATAAATTTCAACGCCTAAGAAAATTAAAAATATGATATACAATTTCAAAGAGTTCACATCAAACCCTGAAAACAAATCACAAACATATGCCCAAAGTAAAATAACAATAACCAAACCAGTAAAATAAATTCCTTTAGAATACCTATATGTATTCCAATAGCCATATGCCTGATAATCTCGACAGAGCACATCTTTAATAATCAATGTCGAAGCAACTACAAAGAACAAATAGTCTGCTGAAGTCATATATAACATTTTACTCTTCTTCCCTCTTAAAAAAGTGCTTATCAGCAACATATTGACTGATTTTCAGTCTACGTAAAGTTTTGCTTTCATAAACTACAATAATACCTAGTATTGCTATTTTGATATATGCAATTCCAAAAGATAAAAAAGACCTGGAAATACAAATAAGAATAAGACTGCAAGCCAATCCTGTATAACTTCTCTTTTCCATTCTTTCTTAAATAAATCTGGAAACAAAGGCTTATCTAGAATACAAACCAGACATTTATCACTCATCACTTCATATAATATAATCCCAATAAACATAACACATATATAAACAATTTCTCGAATGATTTCTTCCATTTTGATCACCATCTTATATATATCAAAATAATATGAAATTTTTGTGTATTCACTTTTTTGTTTAGATAACATCGTTTTCTGTTATATAATGAAGAAGAGGAGTGGACATCATGAATAAAAAGAAAATACGTCTCATTATTGGAGGGATTATATCCCTTCTCATAGCATGGATCATCATAGACACTTTCACAACTGTTCCTATCTATTTATATATTGATCAAGTCCATGAGCAACAATCCCAGATTATTATTCATATTCCTTATGGTTCAGGTCATTATTACTATAAAAAATATAAGCTAAATCAAATAGAAGATGGTGTTTATCAAATTCAGGGTTATGGCTCTATGCTTTCAGGAAAGAAATACCCTTTAGAAATAACAATTGATAATAGTCAAAATCAAATCAAAGAAATCAAACAAAAAAACTTGGACAATCAATTAGAAACGATATATTCTCAATGAAATAGCAAAATAAGGCTATTTCTTTTTTATATAAACTTAATCATGACCAACAAAGCTAATAGTGCAATGACTATAGAAGTTCCACAAACCTTTAAAATCATATTTTCTTGTCTTGATGAAAGCCATGAAAAATGTTCCGTAATAGAATGATGATTTTGCATTTTATAAAAATCCATACCTACAAATAGAACATATATCATTAAGATTTTTAAATGATTTAAATTCATTTCATCATGTAAATATAATAAAAACAACAATAACCCCATAACTATACTTCCTATTATATGTAATCTTTTTGAGCCATTAAAAACATGTCTCTTAGAAAAAACATCTCTTATGACATAAGATGTAAGTCCCATAAAGAAAGCAAATTCTGGCATTGTCATATACAACATATGATTTTCTCCCCCTCCATTTTCTTATCTTGATTTCAGTATAACAAAGCAAGATGAAAACAATATGTTTATAATCTTTACTTCAGGTTAAGATTTTATTAAAACAAAGCATTATCGCAATTGCCTACTAGATATTTACTAAACATATATAATTCATATATGTAAAAAGCCTATACAAACATCCATTTGCATAGGCTAAAGTTCCTATAATATATTTATTCATTCTTCTTGTACGATAGTTAACTTTTGAAAAATATCCTCATTACTATTATCTATATTTTGTAAATAAACTTTTTTCTCTATCGTAACTGATATTTAGTAGCTCGTCCTTTCTCCGACTTATCAATAATATTTTTATCAGATAATGAATTCAGTATTCTAATAAGCTTTGCCTTATTATAATGACTTTGTTTTTCTATTTCTGCTCTTGATAATTTTAAATTTCCATTAAAAAGCTGTACAATCAATTGTTCCTCGCTTGTTAAACTAGCTGTACTTAATACAGTTGGTAATATAATTGTTATGGAGTTTTCATAGACTTTGAATTGTGGTTTTGTTAGAGAATTGTGATATGATTTGTTGATTCTTTTGATTCCTGTACCAAACATTTCTATATATCTTAGTCTATAGAATACATTTCCTATAATTGGATTTCTAATCATTGAAATCTGTCCATCGAGATATTCTGCTTCACTCATTCCTGAAGGAAGACCTCCTGGAAAACTTATTTCGATTCTATCATCAAACATACTTACTCTTATAAATGCATTGATGTCCCAAAAGCGATGAATCATAGCATTGGCTATAGCTTCACGAAACGCATTTTCTGGGATACGATTGACAATCTTCCTAGAAGTTCCATCAATTTTTTCATATTGATAATATTTTTTATACATTTCAACGCTTTCTTCCAATAACAATAAAATAGATTTATTTTCTAAAATAATTCTATCCATAATTTCATCAATATCTTGTCCAAATTTTATAATATCAATACCCTTATAATTATTTTGATCAGCAAGTAATAACGAAAAACATTATCGTTTCATTTCTATCAATTAATTATCAAATGACAATTGTGTTCAATAAGCTACAATTTCTCTGAAAAACAAAAATTTCAGATATCTACAAGATTTACTCAAATTCTTTTTCATTCTTTTTAAAAAAATTGTAAAAATAACGAACATTTTCTAAATCGCTCCATTTGGTAACAGCATATTCTTTGGAATCAATATTATATATTTTTGCATCTAAAGTTCCTAACATAAAAGGTGAATGAGTTGCAATAATAAACTGACAATCTAGCCACCTTGCCATGTTATTAATTTCTTGGGCTAATGCAACTTGATTTGCAGGAGAAAGAGATACTTCAGGTTCGTCTAATAGATATAATGCATCCGGTTGTAGGAAGCCCTCGAAGTACTGCATAGATGTTTCCCCATTAGAATATTTTTCTTGCGCAAACATGATATACTCCATCTGTTTTGAGCCATCCTTTGACTCTAAATATTTTCTTGCTTCTTCCTTCGTCATTCCCTTTTTTACATAATCATATAACATACCATCTGATAACACTTGTTGCTGTTGAATTTTCTTAATCTCATAGAGAATATCTTCACTTTTGATATAATGGCTATTCTCTGGTAAGTGTCTTATCTTTTGACCAAGTTCATCTTCACCCAAACGATAAGAGCATTCTAAACAAAATTGAGTAAAGTAGTTTGCCATACCATATGAATGACAAGTCGCATTTTCCTTACCTTTGAGTCCTAACTTATTAGCGATGATATTGAGTAATGTTGATTTCCCAGAACCATTATTCCCATAAAAGACTGTTACTGGTGTAAATACAAAAGGCTCTATATCTTTATCCCTAAAAATACTATACGGATAAATATGAGGATTAGATATTTGAAAATCACTCAATTGAAAACTTCTTAAATATATCATGAATAAAGAATCCTCCTTTGCTCAATTGCAAGTTTTTACTCTCATCCAGCTATATTAGCACTTATAATTTCTCCATTTGGCTTAACCTCTATTTCAATAGCATGTCCCCAAAACATATCGTCATCATTGTAAAACAAAGATAAACTTCCATCTGAACTAACTATTATTTCACTCATTTCCATACGCTTCATAAATATTTCTTTTGTAATTTCTTCAGTATCAATTTCATCTGATGCATCCATCCACTCATTTGCAAGTTCTGTTAGTTCTTGCGCAGCGAATTCACGGTACTTCGTATCATGCTCCACAATATTATCTAATACCTTTTTTAGTACCTTCATTGCCTGTTTTGCAGTATTCCCATCCTCCTCATCGGTTTCCAGATATGCATTCACTTCTACTCCATTCCAATTGACAATTCCCTCAAACCATGAAAATTCTCTATCTAAGGCAAAAGAACCTAATTCATTTTCTATAGAAATTGGTTTAGAATAATATTCTTTTAAAGCTTCCAATTTTTCATTTGAAGCATTTTCTTCAAGTACATTTATAAGCATATATCTGTTGTTTATATATTGTGATTGATATGGCAGCAATTTTTGCGGTATACATTTTCTGACAGTGACACGATAAATGCCAAATTGCTCAAATTTATATCCCCATCCATTGCGTTTATTATCATTTTTTATAAGCCATTCAACACGACCTTTCTCATGAAAGAACTGACCAGTACGCAAATCTATAGACGCAAGAAAATCAACAAAAGGTTTCAACATGTCTTTTATATTTGCAGCCCCTTTACACGGTGATTGTACTAAAATAAGCATTTCATATTCTTCTGTTTCGAATTCTTTTTCAAAATCTGTTTGTACTGACATAATTCGCACCACCTTTTCTTAATCATTTATATACTTAAATTTCCTTGATTCATACAATTTTTTTCTCTTCTTACCCTCCAGACAAGAAGTATCTCTCGCTTTTTGCTAGGTCAATTAGGATTTGTTTTACAACTTGATTTCATATCCTATTTCATGTAAAACATATCCATCGTCAAACACCTCATCATAAACTCCATCAACTTTTGTGAAACCATTTTTTTGATACAATCGAATAGCCGGTTTATTTATATCTACTACAAATAATCGCAAATATTCAGCACCAAGTGATTTAGAAATTTCTTTTGCTTTATTGAGCATTTGCTGACCAATTCCTTTTTTAGAATACTCAACATTAACACCCAATCGGTCAATATACATTGCTTTAGCAGATTTTTCACTCCATTCAACATAAGCTTCTCCTGCATTGTTATCACATAAAGCAAAAGCAGATATGATTTCTTCATCATCTGCAATAACATAAAGACGCTTGTTATTTATGTCATCTTCAAAGAACTCGCAAGGATAAATATCATCCCAAATTTGAATGTTATTTTTATTCATATTTTTTATGATCTCTTTATAAATTATTTTCAGTTGTTTCAGATCTTCTATTCTTGCTAGTCTAAATTCCATCTTATCATCTCCAAAAATCGATATTGTTCATTATGATTACACTTCTAAATTAGGATTTATCTTTTTCTATAATATACGACTGTAAACTTTGCTTTATTTAACACGCTGATAAACTGGTATTTGCAATTCTAATCTTTCATAAGTTTTTTATTTTCAAATACTAATAAAACACTAAATATTATCTCTATCCCTATCATCATCATTGCAAGAACATAATTTTCAAAAGTTAATCCTACTACTAATGATAATATAGGGATTATTATAGATAACACCATATATGATTTTGAATTATATAACCAACTATAAGGTAATAGATGACCCCCAAAAATCATAGCAATAACCATTAGCATTTTATCTGGCAATGTAGGATAAATCCACATTGCTATTAAAAGATATATCATTTGATTTGCAGAAAATAGTATTCCTAAATTATTTAATGGATTACTTCTATCTTGAAATTGTATTTTTAATATTTTAGATATTAAAAAAGCTATTGGTAATAATGGTGCAGTACAACAAAATGTTAATAGATTTTTTGTTAATACAGGCAAATTTGTTAATTGTACTATTAAAACCATGGTCCATATTACTACTGATGCAATGATAAAATGTATACCTTTCTTTTGCTTTTTACTGCAATCTTTTTTTAATTCCTCCAAATTCATTTTTTATCCTCTCCTACAACTTCTAATTTGTCTACTCCTGTATGATTATTATACCAATAACTATTATCCACAACAACGATATCCTTCTATTCAACTATTTTTAACCAAAAAAAAGAGAATAGATAACTCCATTCTCTCATTGATTTTATTGAATTTCACTATGGTATTCTTGTAAAGATTTGACTGCATGGCTACCATGAATCTTCATTTCCATAATTCCTTCTAATGCAGCTTTAGCAGCAGCGATGTTTGTCATATATGGAATTCTCATCTTAATAGCTGTTTTTCTGATATAGCTATCATCATGAGCACTTTGTTTACCATGAGGTGTATTGATCACCATAGCAAGTTCACCATTTGTAAGGGCATCTGTAATGTTTGGACGTCCTTCATTTAATTTCTTAATTTTTTCAACTGGTACACCTGCTTCTTGAATTAAAGCGTATGTATTTCCTGTTGCTACAATTGTAAATCCTGCATCATAGTATCCTTTTGCAAGAGAGACAACTTGTGGTTTATCTAAATCATTAACACTGATTAATACTTTTCCTTCAGTTGGTAAGATTGTTTGTGTCGCTTCTTCAGCTTTATAGATAGCTGCTCCAAATGAACTTCCTAATCCTAACACTTCTCCTGTTGATCTCATTTCTGGTCCTAAGATTGGGTCAACTTCTGGGAACATATTGAATGGGAATACAGCTTGTTTAACACCAACATGTGGAATTTTCTTTTCAGTTAATTTTGGTACTGGTGATTCTCTACCAGTTAATTCCATTGTCACAATATCAGTTGCAATTTTCACCATATTAACATTACATACCTTTGATACTAAAGGTACTGTACGTGAAGCTCTTGGATTGGCTTCAAGAACATAAACTTTATCATCAGCAATCGCATATTGCATATTCATAAGTCCACGAACATTCATTTCTTTCGCGATTTTCTTTGTATATTTTTTGATTGTTTCTAAATGTCTCATTGGAATATGTTTAGAAGGTAAGATACATGCTGAATCTCCAGAGTGAATACCAGCTAATTCGATATGTTCCATAACAGCTGGAACGAAAACATTTGTTCCATCACTAATAGCATCTGCTTCACATTCCATTGCATTATTTAAGAATCTGTCAATTAAGATTGGACGATCTGGTGTCACACCAACGGCCGCAGCCATATATTGTTTTAAGCTGTCATCATCATAAACAACTTCCATTCCACGTCCACCTAAGACATAAGAAGGTCTTACCATTAATGGATAACCAATTCTTTTAGCGATTTCTAAAGCTTCTTCAACATTGACAGCCATTCCTGATTCTGGCATAGGAATTTCTAATTTTTCCATCATTTCATTGAATAAATCTCTATCTTCTGCCATATCAATTGTTTCAGGTGTTGTTCCTAAAATATGCACACCATTGGCTTTTAACTGAGAAGCTAAGTTTAATGGTGTCTGTCCACCAAATTGAGCAATCACACCAACTGGTTTTTCCTTATCATGAATACTTAAAACATCTTCTAATGTTAATGGTTCAAAATATAATTTATCAGAAGTATCATAATCAGTAGAGACTGTTTCTGGATTACAGTTGACAATAATTGTTTCAAATCCTAATTTCTTTAAAGCAAGTGAAGCATGAACACAGCAATAGTCAAATTCAATACCCTGACCAATTCTGTTTGGTCCTCCACCTAAAATCATAATCTTTTTCTTATCATGATGAATATCACTATGATCTTTGGCATTATATGTAGAATAGTAATATGCACTATCTTTTGTACCACTGACATGAACTGGTTCCCAAGCTTGAGTAATACCATTTTCAATTCTTTCATTTCTGATACTATCTTCAGAAACATTTAAAATCTGACTTAAATATTTATCTGAGAAACCATCTTGTTTTGCTTGTCTTAAAACATCTACTGGCAACTGTTTTCCAGCATATGATTTTAACATTTCTTCTTCATCAACTAATTCTTTCATTTGTTCAATGAAGTAATGTTTAATACTTGTTAATTCATATAATTCTTCAACAGTTGCTCCTTTTCTTAAAGCTTCATACATGATGAATTGTCTTTGACTTGTAGGAACTGTTAATTTTTCTAATAATTGTTCTTTTGTTAATTCATTGAAATTCTTTGCATATCCTAAACCATATTGACCAATTTCAAGAGAACGAATCGCTTTTTGGAAAGCTTCTTTATAAGTCTTACCAATACTCATAACTTCCCCAACAGCTTTCATCTGTGTTCCTAGTTTATCTTGTGCACCTTTGAATTTTTCAAAAGCCCATCTTGCAAATTTAATAACAACATAGTCACCATCTGGTACATATTTATCTAAAGTTCCATATTTTCCACATGGAATTTCATCTAAAGTTAAACCAGCAGCTAACATAGCTGAAACAAGGGCAATAGGGAAACCTGTTGCTTTTGAAGCCAAAGCACTAGAACGTGAAGTTCTTGGGTTAATTTCAATAACAACAATTCTATCTGTTTTTGGATCATGTGCAAACTGAACGTTTGTTCCACCAATAACACCAATTGATTCTACAATTCTAAAAGCCTGATCTTTTAAACGATCTTGAACATCTTGAGAAATTGTCAACATTGGCGCACTACAGAAAGAATCTCCAGTATGAACACCTAATGGATCAATGTTTTCAATAAAACATACAGTAATCATATTGTTTTTAGCATCTCTGACAACTTCTACTTCTAACTCTTCCCATCCAAGAATAGATTCTTCAATTAAACATTCATGAACAAGACTTGCCTGTAAACCACGAGAAACAACTGTTTTTAATTCTTCAACATTATAAACAAGTCCTCCTCCGGCACCACCCATTGTATAAGCAGGTCTCACAACAACAGGATAACCTAATTTATCAGCAATCGCTAAAGCTTCCTCAACTGTATTCGCAATTTCACTTCTTGCCATATCAATACCAAGTTCATTCATGGCTTTTTTGAATTCCAAACGGTCTTCACCACGTTCAATTGCATCAACCTGCACACCTAGAACTTTGACATTGTATTTATCTAAAACTCCAGCATTATGTAATTCAGCACATAAGTTTAATGCTGATTGTCCACCTAAGTTAGGCAATAAGGCATCTGGTCTTTCTTTTTCAATAATTTGTGTTAATCTTTTCAAATTCAATGGTTCAATATAAGTCACATCAGCAGTTTCTGGATCTGTCATGATTGTCGCTGGATTAGAATTGACTAAGACAATCTTGTATCCTAAACTTCTCAATGCTTTACATGCCTGTGTTCCTGAATAGTCAAATTCACAAGCCTGACCAATAATAATAGGTCCTGAACCAATAACTAATACTGTGTTTACATCTTCTCTTTTTGGCATATCTTTTCCTCCTTATCCATAAAAAAGACATATCAAATCAAATGATATGTCCTATAACAAATATAAAAAATAAGAAAAAGAAGACTCTGGAGAAACAGCTATTTGATTCGTTGTTTTTAAACCAAAATCCATCATTTTTCTCATTCCTTTCCTTATCCTTAATAAGTATATATTTTTGTATTTATACATTCAAGAAAATGATAAATAATAATCAAAAAGATAATAAATTATTAATTAATTCTTGTAATTTCATATCCCTCTTTAGCAAATGTGTCCATAATCTTTTGAATATGCTTTTCCCCATTGGTTTCACAAGTGACACGTAATTCTACTTCAGAGAAACGTGCAAAGTTCTTAAACTGGTTATGTTCCACACCAATAACATTCGCATTACATTGAGCTAAAACATGAGATACATATTCAAGTTCACCAGGTTTATCTAATAACTGTACAGTAAATGTAAAGACACGACCTCTAGCAATCAATCCCTTATTAATCATTGAAGAAATTGTTAAAACATCAATATTTCCACCACTAATCAAAGATACCACTTTTTTATTCTTTTCATTTAATTTCTTTAATGCTGCAAGAGATAAAATACCTGAATTTTCAGCAACCAGTTTATGTTTTTCCACAAGCAACAAGAACGCATCCATCAATTCATAATCAGAAACCGTAATAATACCATCCACATATTCTTTAATATAATCAAAAGTCATATCACCAATTTCTTTAACGGCTGTTCCATCCGCAATTGTATTGGCTTCTTTTAAAGCCACAACCTGATCTTCATTAATAGCCGCTAAAGCACTGGCAGCACCTTCTGGTTCTACTCCAATAATCTTGATCGTTGGTTTGATTTGTTTGGCAGCACAGGCGATCCCTGAAATCAATCCACCACCACCAATTGGCACTAAGATAATATCTGCTTCAGGCAATTCTTCAAGAATTTCTAATGCAATTGTTCCTTGCCCTTCAATGACATCTTCATCATTAAATGGATGTACAAATGTATATCCATGTTCCTTTTGTAAATCACAAGCTTTCTGATAGGCTTCATCATAAACTTCACCAGCCAAAACAACCTCAGCCCCATGTGCTTCTGTTGCTTCTACTTTAATTAATGGTGTATGTTGAGGCATTACAATTGTGGCCTTGACACCTAATTTAGAAGCTGCGTATGCCACCCCTTGTGCATGATTACCAGCCGAAGAAGCAATTAAACCTTTAGCTTTCGCTTCATCATCCATTTTGACAATCTTATTATAAGCCCCTCTTATTTTAAAAGCACCTGTTCTCTGTAAGTTCTCAGGTTTAATATAAACCTGATTTTTACATTCCTTTGAAAAAGCTTCACTATATATTAAGGGAGTAGGAATAATGACTTCATCAACTCTCTTTTTGGCTTCTTGAAAATGCTTTAAATCTAACATATTGAATCTCCCTCTCTTTCATATATTTTCAACATTATAACATAACTCATTATAGATTTGAATTGATTTTTTTCATATTCATAAATACTATACTTATGATTTAGTTAAATACAAATTTATATATGAAAGAAATTAAAAATTTCATCAATACTTACAGGTCTATATTCATGCGCATCCACACCAACATCATATCTATAAATACCTTCTTCTCTCATTTTTAAATTATAACTCCTATCATTATGTTGATGTCCATGTAAATGAATAGAACCTCTAAAAGAATGATTCCACTCTAAAAAAGGATAATGTGATAAAACAAGAAATTTCTTTTGATACTTTAGTTCTTTATAATCACAGACTTCTTCAAACAAACATTCATCATACTTTTTATCATGATTTCCTCTCACCAATATTTTTCTTCCATTTAGCTTTGAAATGATCTGATTAGCTTCATCTAAAGACAATTTCATTGTTAAATCTCCTAAGATATAGATAAAATCATTCTTTTTTACAAACTGATTCCAGTTTTGTATCAATGTTCTATTCATCTCATCAACATCTTGAAATGGTCTATTGCATAAACGCAGAGCATTTTGATGTCCTAAATGTAAATCACTTGTAAAATAAATCATTTGATCACCTCCATGACAATAAAAGGTATAGTTGATAAACCATACCTTTACGATAACACACCTTTCATGACATGTTAATATTTTATAAAGATTTTTCTGATATAAAAAGTCATATGAATAAGATACTATACTTATTTCCAATCTAAAATGAGTTTAATTCCCATAAAAAAACACAATTATCAGTAAACCTTATAATAACAAATGTATTTCAAATGACGTTTGTTATAAAAAGAGTATTCTTTTAAAAAAATAAACCTCTATAATATGAAATGAATCTCGTTATTAGAACACTCAAATAACAAAATTCTTCTCATATTTGTAGAGGCTTTTTTATTTAAATTGATTTAATTGTTCATCGTAGATGTAATCAATCTTTTGTAATGTTTGGATAACTTCATCCTGTGAAACATCCAAATCATCACATAATGATTCTAATGAATCATATTGATCTCTCAGTTTCATATTGATAAAACTTAAAAGCATGGCTGGATCTTTAGGTAACATTAGTATTCAACTCCTTCATAGATTTGTGATAAAACATATGCAATACCATCTTCATTATTTGATTTCGTTACGACTTTTGCACGTTGTTTCACTTCTTCAACTGCATTTTCCATCGCAACGCCAAGTCCTGCATATTCAATCATACTTAAATCGTTATAGCCATCTCCAAAAGCTATGACCTCCTCTTGTTTAATGCCTAAACTCTTAGCTAAACGATCAAGAGAAGCTGCTTTATCTATATTTTTGGCCATCACTTCTAAAAAGAATGGTGCACTACGATAAATACTTAATTCATTTCCAAAAGGCTTTTTAAATTCTTCTTCAATAGAAGCAATATATTCTGGTGTTCCCGTTAATAAAACTTTATGTATAGGATTTTCTAATATATCAATAAAAGATGAAACCTGATATTTTCTTATATCATTAATTTTTGCTTCAATGCAAACATACTCATCGTCAATATCTTCTGTATAGATACTATCATTTTTATATGTCATACAAGCTAAGTTGTATTGTTTAGCTTGTGTATACACCTTTTTAGCTTCTTCAATAGATAATGTTTGTTCATATACTGTTTCCTGATTCGGTACAATTCCCACTCTGGCACCATTAAAAGAAAGTAAATATCCACCAAATTCATCCAACAATAATTCTTTAGCTTCATGTCTAAGTCCTGCTGTTGGTCTACCTGAAGCCAAAACAATCTTAACTCCCTGTTTTTGAACTTCGATTAAAGCTTCTTTTGTTTTAGCAGTGATTTGATTATCAGAATTCTTTAAAGTCCCATCTAAATCTAATGCGATTAATTTATATTTCATCATAACCTCCTGTTTTTTTACTATCTTATAAAATTTTGTATCATTTGTCTATATTCTATTTTCCAAGATAATCACATATTTTATAAGCATATTTATGGTATAATGACTATCAGGAGGGCATAAAAATGAATCTCAAAAACAAATTAAGAAATCAGATGATTATTCTCACAATACTATCATTCTTTATATTTCTCTTTTTCTTCTTGCGTATTAATGTTTATACTTATACACCTATCTTTCGTATAATCTATACAATCGTTTTTATAAGTATCATATTGATACAATGGATCATGTATTTTTCTCAAAATAAAAAAATACCAGCTATTCATGACTGGTTAGAAAACTTTCTTGCCAAACATCCAGATATTCAACATTTGCAATCTTTATCTTACGCTACAATATACGCTCAAAAACGTATCTTCGCCTTATTAGTCTATTATTTCTGTTTAAATATCATGGCTATTGTTTTTTCTTATTATATTATTATGCGTATTATCTTTGATCAGCCTATAAGTATGATCTTCTTGTTGTTTATAGTCTGTTTGTTGATAATTGTATTTGTATATGCATACATCTATACGCATATTGAAAAAACATATTATCAGTCCTATTTATATCATGATTATAAACTCTATATTCAAATGACTTATCATCTTTGTTGTATCCCTGTCTTTCAAAAAGCCATCTTGAGTTACAATACACTTATGAATGTTTCATCAGCATTGGGAAGATTGGGTTATCCTCAGGAAGCTTATGATTTTTTACTTATATGGAAACAAAATGCCAAAAGACTTCCTGCCCTCACAAAACTTTATTACTATGAACATTGCATTGCTCACTTAGCAATGCTACAGGATCTTGAAAAGTTTGAGGATGCTTATACAAAGTTTCAAACTCTTTATCAAAGTCATCCTCGTTTACACCAAAGAGAAAATATCAAAACATTAACTTTGATTGTTTCTCTTTATGTCGCTTATATTCATAATCAACCTGAAGAAGTTCTTCAACTCAAAAAACAAATACTATCATCTCATAATGATCTTCCACCTCAAATCAAAACAATTTTTGAATGGGCAGAAGCCAAAATATAATTCATCTAATCAACATTATAAAGACTATGAACAAGGACAGACCTTTTACCATACGTATGACGTGAACGAACATATTCAAAAGGAGTCCATTATTTAAATACGTTACTTGTTGTACTTCAAGCATAGGTGTTGTTGGTGTACATTTTAAGTATTCGACTTCCAAGTTGTTTGGTAAATCAGCCCTAATCTTACGATTAGCACCCACAATCTTGAGTTTAAAATTTTCCTTTATATCATTATAAAACGAAGATAATAAAATCTCTTCTGTTAAATGGGATATAACTTGAACTGGAACTTTTAAATATTCTATTCAATAGAGTTCTTTATGCAATAAACGCAGACGAAAACAAATTCCTATAAGAAGACCAAAAAGCGTCCAAATAGACGCTTCAGGCTGTTGACAAAGTGGTAGAATTTTTTATTAAATCTACCACTTCTTTTTATTTTTTATGCAAATTGATAAATTTGTACTATTTTCCTTATATGTCTTTCTTTTTTGTTCGGTGA
>NZ_NFLY01000017.1:0-47007 GCF_002161155.1 Massilimicrobiota sp. An105 | reverse complement strand
ATAGGTACGATGGGCAGCACCGCGCTTTTCATGAGAATAGAAACTTTCAACGATAGAGAGATAAGTCCTGCCCTTTAAAGTAGTTTTTTTAAGAAAATAAGCCATAAAAATACCTCCAATATATAACACCATTACACCACTATTATAACACAAAAGAAAAAATAATAAAATAATTTTTAAATAAAAAAAGCCCATAAAATGGACTTAATTTAAATTTTTCAAAAAAGATTACAAAAGAAACATGGTGCTAACTGCCAAAGACGGGTTTGAGCTTTATTCAACAGAACGTGGTTTGCAAGCCAGACATGTTGTAAAAATTTGATGAAATTGAGATATGTAGAAAACATATCTCTTTTTGTTTTGTTCATGAATTTTACATGATATTTACTTTGTTTTCTTAAGATTATATGCTATAATGTGAAATGTTTCAGTATGCATGAAAGGAGATTTATTCATGGCAAGTAAAAAACAAGAAATTAGAAAGCAATTAAAAAAGAAAGAAGCCAAAGAATTAGAAGAACTTGGATTGAATCCTAATGCCCAAATCGTGGATTTAAACGATGATTTAGGTGAAGATGTTGTTGTAGAAACATTTGATGATGTAGTGAAAAAACCATCACAACCGATTGAATTTAATACAACACCACAAAAGGAAAAGAAAGGTTTTTTAGGTTCTATCAAAAAGGCTTTTTCACAAGATAATAAAATATTAAAGAAGTTAGAAAAGCAGGCACTACAAATTATGGACTTAGAGCCTCGTTATCAGGCAATGAGTGATGAAGAATTAGCTCATCAGACTGATCTTTTTAAAGAACGTCTACAAAATGGTGAAACTTTAGATGATTTATTAATTGAGGCTTTTGCGACTGTTCGTGAAGCTGCGTTTAGACGTTTAGGATTAAAAGCATTTAAAGTTCAGCTTATGGGAGCTATTTCACTTCATAATGGTGATATTGCAGAAATGAAAACTGGAGAAGGAAAAACATTAACATCTATTTTCCCAGTTTATTTAAATGCTTTAACTGGACAAGGTGTTCATGTTGTGACAGTTAATGATTATTTAGCTGAACGTGATAAAACAGACAATGGAAAAGTGTATGAATTTTTAGGTTTAACTGTTGGGTTAAATAAAAGAGAGTTATCTAAAGAAGAAAAACGTGCACAACATGCTTGTGATATTACGTATACAACAAATGCTGAACTTGGATTTGACTATCTAAGAGATAATATGGTGACAAGATTAGAAGATAAGGTTTTAAGACCATTGAATTTTGCATTGGTTGATGAAGTTGACTCTATCTTAATTGATGAATCAAGAACACCATTGATTATTTCTGGTGGTAAGAAAAATACCGCAGCTTTATATATTCAAGCTGATAAGTTTGTCAAATCTTTACGTGAAGATAAAGATTATGAAGTTGATATTGAAAGTAAAACTGTTGCTTTAACTGCTGAAGGTATTTCTAAAGCAGAAAAAGCTTTTAAGATTAAAAATTTATATGATCCTGAGCATACAGCTTTGGTACATCATATCAATCAGGCATTAAAAGCTAACTATACAATGAGTTTGAATGTAGAATATATGATTGCAACTGAAGATGGAAGCCATGATATCAGAAATGCCAGCATTATGATTATTGATCAGTTTACTGGTCGTGTGATGCCAGGTCGTGCATATAGTGATGGGTTGCATCAGGCACTTGAAGCTAAAGAAGGAGTTCCGATTAAAGAGGAAACAGTGACATTAGCGACAATTACTTACCAAAATTTCTTCCGTTTATTCAATAAATTAGCGGGGATGACAGGAACTGCAAAAACAGAAGAAGAAGAATTCAGAACAATCTACAATATGCGTGTTGTAGAAATTCCAACAAATAAACCAGTTATTAGAGATGATAAACCAGATTTGGTTTTCGCTAAACAGGCTGCTAAATATAAAGCGATTTGTGACGAAGTTGAAAAAAGACATAGTTATGGACAACCGATCTTATTAGGGACAGTTTCAGTAGAAACATCAGAATTATTAAGTAAAATGTTAAATAAACGTGGTATTAAACATAACGTCTTAAATGCGAAAAACCATGCGAAAGAAGCTTTGATTATTGAAAAAGCTGGAGTTATGGGAGCTGTAACTATCGCAACGAACATGGCTGGTCGTGGAACTGACATTAAACTTGGTGAAGGTGTTCCTGAAATTGGAGGATTAATGGTTATTGGAAGTGAAAGACATGAGTCTAGACGTATTGATAACCAGTTAAGAGGTCGTTCTGGTCGTCAGGGAGATCCTGGGTGTTCATTGTTCTTTGTATCATTTGAAGATGAATTGATGCAAAGATTCGCAAATGAAAAGATGAAAGATAGAATGGGATCTTTCTTAGAAGATGAAGCGATTGAAAGTAAGATGGTCACAAAATCTATTGAAAATGCACAAAAACGTGTTGAAGGTCAGAACTTTGATATTCGTAAACAATTATTACAATATGATGATGTGATGCGTCAACAACGTGAAATTATGTATAAAGAACGTGATGATATTATGTCACAAACAGATTTAGGACCTATTGTAAGAGGTATGTTTGATCAGGCTGTAGAAAATACAGTACGTCAATTTACAAAACATGATGGTAAAAAAGATAATGTGGATGTTGATGGAGCATTAAACTATATTTCTAAAAACTATATGTTATTAGCTACGTTAACAGCTAAAAATAAAGAAGCAGTACAACATGATGCAAAGAAATTATCAACAAGTTTATCTGAAGTGATTTATTTACAATATCAAAATAGATTTAATAAAGATTTACCAGCAGAAGTGAAATTGGATTATGAAAGAAGAGTTTTATTAGGGGTTATTGATCATACATGGATTAATCATATTGATGCTATGCAAAAATTGAGAAATGGTATTTATTTGCGTGCTTATGCCCAAAGAGATCCACTTCAAGAATATACTGAAGAAGCCTTCTACATGTTTGAAGAAATGACAAAATCAATTTCTCAAGATATTACACGAAATATTGTTCATATGGGTATTGCACCTGGTAGTGAACAGGAAAAACAAATTCCAGCTGTTCAGATAGAATTGGAGTTTAAAGCAGATTAATGGAATTATATGAAATGAAGAATGGGCTTGAAAAAGCCCGTTCTTTACTCAATGAACTCTTTATTTCGATTGATATTGATGGCTTAAAAAGAGAAATTGAAGGTTTAACAGTTCAAACAATGGATGAAAACTTCTGGAATGATCAAGACCATGCTAGAAAAATATATGATCAATTAAACGAAATGAAAAAGAAAGCTGATACATATGATCATTTAATAACAGCTTTAGATGAATTAGAAGAAACTTATCAATATGTCAAAGAGAGTGATGATGAAGACTTTAAAGCTGTTTTGGATGAAGATTATTTAACATTTGAAAAAGAAATGGATGATTTTGAAAAAACGCTTTTATTTTCAGGTGAATATGATCACCATAACGCATTATTGGAAATTCATCCAGGTGCTGGAGGAACAGAATCACAGGATTGGGCATCCATGTTGATGCGTATGTATCAAAGATATGCTGATAAAAAAGGTTGGAAAATTGAAGTCCTTGATTACTTGGATGGAGAAGAAGCAGGTTTGAAGTCAGTCAGTTTGCGTATTGTGGGATATAATGCCTATGGACATCTAAAAGCTGAAAAAGGTGTTCATCGTCTGGTGCGTATTTCGCCATTTGATGCGTCAAAACGTCGTCATACATCATTTGCTTCTGTGGATGTCATGCCAGAATTTGACAATGATATTGAAATTGAGATTGATCCTCATGATATCCGTATTGATACTTATCGTGCTTCTGGAGCTGGAGGTCAGCACATTAATAAAACAGATTCAGCAATTCGTATTACGCACTTACCAACAAACATTGTGGTAACTTGTCAATCACAGCGTTCACAGATTCAAAACCGTGAACAAGCTATGATTATGTTGAAATCTAAATTATATCAGCTCATGTTAGAAAAACAGGCTTCTGAGCTTAATGAAATTAAAGGGGAACAAAAGGCTATCGAGTGGGGAAGTCAGATTCGTTCTTATGTTTTACATCCATATTCTATGGTCAAAGATAATCGTAGTGGTTATGAATCTAATAATCCTAAAGCTATTTTAGATGGGGATTTGGATGAGTGCATTTATGCCTATTTAAAATCAATGGTAAAGGAGGATGATTAATGCATCAGGCAAAACATCTTGTACGTGATACATTGCTTGTGTTATTAGGCAATTTAATTCTGGCTTTTGGTGTCGCTGTATTTGCTGTTCCATCTAACTTAATTGTTGCAGGAGCAACAGGGATTGCTTTGATTATTTGTGAATTTATTCCAGTCAATTATGCAACTGTTGTATTTGTCGTTAATATGGTGATGTTATTGCTTGGATTTATTGTTTTGGGTAAGAAGTTTGCTGCTGGAACAATATTAAGTTCTTTGATTTTTCCATTCTTTTTAGCAATGTTTGAAGCCATTCCACAACTTCAGCATTTAACTTCAGATATGTTATTATCAGCTATCTATGCTGGATTATTTACTGGACTGGGATGTGGCATTGTATTTAGAGTAGGGTATAGTACAGGAGGAATGGATATACCACCCATCATTATGAATAAAAAGCTTCATATTTCACTTGGAGTCTGTGTTTATTTATTTGATGTTGTTGTTTTACTGGGACAATCATTCTTTACGAGCTTTGAAGGTATTTTATATGGAATTATCACAGTCTTTATTACAGCTATTGTATTAGATAAAGTGACAATCTTTGGAGAAAGAAATCTTCAGGTACTTGTGATTTCTGCTCATCATGAAGAAATTGCTGAAGCTATCTTTAAAGAAATAGATCGAGGTTGTACTTTTGTCAATGTCACAACAGGATATTTCCATGATCAGCAAAAAGCAGTATTATGTGTTGTCAATAACAGAGAATATCCTGTTATTAATGATTTGGTTATGGAAATTGATCCAACTGCATTTATTATTGGTAGTGAAATACATAGTGTTAAAGGTAGAGGATTTACATTACCTAATATTGATTTAGATAAACAAATAAGAGATCATGTTTCTTAATGAAAGTCATTGACAAATCAATGGCTTTTTTTGTGTTCTAATGATATGAAATAAAAAAATATCCCTGTATTTATTCATACATGGGGATATCACCATAGTCATAGATAATTTCCTCCTGATAAAGAGGATAGCTTTCTATATAATTTTGATAATAAAGATAAGTTGTATAAAGGACATAGATGATACATGCCATTATTAAAGGAACAAGAATGATAGAAGCATATTGAAGAATTTTACGAGATTTCATATGTGTAATAGCATAATGATGATCGTAGTGATGATAAAAATCAATGACAATATCTTCAGGTAGTCCAAAATGATATATATAATCCTGATAGGAACAATCAGGATATTGTCGCTCATATTCATGTAATCTTGTCTTGAAGAATGTGAGAAACTTTTTTTCTTGGACATTGTGTAATGGAAATGTTGTATATAATTGATGATAATATTTTTGGGTATTTTTATTATTGAATTTTTGTTTTTTCATTTTGAAATAATGCCTCCATAGATTGATGAATATTTTGATATTCTCTTTTTAATGTTGTATATCTAACAAGACCAGGATCTTCAATATGATAGAAAACAATGTTTTCTAATGAATAGCTTGAAATAAGATGTGTATCTTGAAGAAAGAAAAGAGAAATAAGAATATCTCCTTCAATAATTTGAAAGTGTTTATTTAAAATCTGATAAATGTGTTCAGCGGAGAAATCTTGTTGTTTCAATAGATGTAAAATCATAATTTCAAATTGTGGGAATTGAGATAGTTGCATAAATATTATCCTTTCTGCTGATTCGCAAATAATTCAATAAGTGTCTGCAAAGACGTATTTAAGACTTCATGAGGACGTGTGATTAATGTTAAATCTGTTTTTAAAACTTCATCTTCGAGGATCACATGGTTCAGCTTGGAGTCTGGATAGAAAGTAAGGATATTTTGAGGCACAATCGCAATACCCAAACCAGCTTGAGCCCATTGTAAAGATGTTCTTGAATCATCACATGTAATTTTAATATAAGGATGAAAATGAAGATTCAGGCAATAATCAGTAATAAGTGATAAATAACGCTGATGAATAATTAATGGTTTATTTTGATAGTCTGACATATGTGTCATGTTGGAATGTAAAAGTTCAGGAATACCAACGGCGACCATAGGATCCTTTAAAAACGCCTGACAATGCAGTTGGCTTTGATCAAAAGGGGTACGCACAATACCTAAATCAATATGATGTGTCATTAATAAGTCTATGATTTCATAAGTACTTCCTTCATAGATGCGAAAAGAAACATGGGCTAGATTTTGATTTTGAGCTAAACAACTTGGAAGAATATTGGAATTAGAAGATGTGATCCCAATTCTTAAAACTTCATTTTGCATATCTTGAATTTCATGAAATGTCATCTCGTTTAAAGAAATCATCTGCAAGCTTCTTTTATAAAGGACTTTTCCAGCTTGAGTCAATTCTATTTTTCGATGTCCACGTTTTATTAAAGTCACACCGAGTTCTTCTTCTAATTGTTTCAGTTGCATAGATAAAGGGGGTTGTGCCATATGTAAAGTTTTCGCTGCTCTAGAAATTGTTCCTTCTTCTACAATTGTTTTAAAATAAATCATCTGTTTAATATCCATTGAATCACCATATCCTAAAAGTATACCAATTATATTTTATATATATTATACATATAATACAATTTTCGTTATAATAAATCAAGAAAAGGAATGATAAAAGCATGTGGATGAAATATTTAAAACCGTATCGTAAAGAAGCTGTTATTGGTTTCTTCTTTAAATTGATAGAAGCTTTTTTTGAATTGATTGTACCTATTGTTGTGGCAGATATTATTGATTATGGAATCTTACATCAAGATCAACAATACATTTTACAGCGAGGCCTTTTATTATTAGCACTAGCTTTATTAGGATATGCTTGTGCTTTGGTGTGTCAGTATTTTGCCTCAAAAACATCTCAGGGATTTGGAACTTATTTAAGAAATGATATGTTTAAAGCGATTCATGCTTATGATTATGAAAATATAGATGAAATTGGAATTCCATCACTAATGACACGTATCACAAATGATACGAATCAATTACAGTTGGCAGTTGCGATGACGATTCGTTTGGCATCACGTTCACCATTTTTAATTTTAGGTTCATTAGTCATGGCTTTTCGTATTTCAGTACCGATTGCTTTGATTTTTATTTGTGCAGCACCAATACTCGCTTTAGCGATATATGGAGTGATGTCAAAATCCCTGCCCTTTTATTTAAAAATTCAAAAACAACTGGATCATGTATCATTGATTTGTCGTGAGAATTTAGCAGGTATTCGTGTGATTCGCGCTTTTTCTAAACAGAAACAAGAAAAAGAACGTTTTCAGCAGGCAACTCAAAAACAAAAAGATATGCAAATACAGGTTGGAAAACTTTCTGCACTTTTAAATCCAAGTACCAGTGTGATTGTCAACTGTGCTATTTTGGTCATTTTGTATGCAGGTGGTTTACAGGTCAATGCGGGATATTTAACTCAGGGAGAAGTGATAGCATTAATCAATTACATGAATCAAATTCTATTATCAATGTTTGCATTTGCTAATGTGATAGTCATTTATAATAAAGCAACAGCTTGTTATAAACGTGTACAGGAAGTTTTAGCTATTCAACCAGCTATTCAGGATGGAAAATGTCTTATTGATAATCAAGAAGGTCCATTGGTGACATTTGATCATGTCAGTTTTTCATATCAGGGGAGCCATGCATTGCATGATATATCTTTTTCTATTCATCAGGGAGAAACAATTGGAATCATTGGTGGGACTGGTTCGGGAAAATCAACTCTCATCCATCTGATTCCTCGTTTCTATGAAGCGACGCAAGGACAAATTTATATCAAGAACAAACCTATTCAAGATTATTCTTTATATTCTTTAAGACAGATGATTGGTTTGGTCCCACAACAGGCTACGCTCTTTACAGGAACGATTAAAGAAAATATCTGTTTGGCTAAAGAAAATGCCAGCGATGATGAAGTCAAACAGGCCTTGCATTTGGCACAGGCATCATTTGTAGATGAGTGGAAAGATGGCATTTATAGTCATATTACACAAGGTGGACATAATCTTTCTGGTGGACAAAAACAACGTTTAACGATTGCCAGAGCATTGGTGAGAAATCCAGAACTTCTTATATTAGACGATAGTGCCAGTGCCTTGGATTTTGCGACTGATGCTGCTTTAAGAAAAGCCATTGCCACACTTCCTCAAACAACAATTATTGTTTCTCAACGTGTCAGTGCAATTATGCATGCTGATAAGATTCTTGTTTTGAGTCATGGTGAATTAGTGGGAATGGGAAAACATGATGAGTTGATGAAAACTTGTGAAATATATCAACAAATTGTCACATCACAAATGTCTAAGGAGGTGGCATAAATGGATATCAAAACAATGAAGCGTTTATTATCATTTTGTCGCCCGTATATGAAATATTTATATTGTGCTTTATTATGTTCATCAGGACAGATTGTTTTTACATTGTTGACACCTGTTTTTATTGGACAGGCTGTTGATCATATTATTGGACAGGGACTCGTGGCGTTTGATTTGTTATTTCAAAAAATGCTTTGGATATTGGGAAGTGTTCTGATTGCGGAAATTTTTGATTGGCTGGTAGTGAGATTATCTAATCGTATGACATATGCGATTACAAAAGATTTACGTGATCAATTATTTGAAAAATATGAAACATTGCCTTTAAGTTATATTGATAGTCATGCTCATGGTGATCTGTTAAGCCGTATGGTTAATGATATAGATTTAATTGGTGATGGTCTTTTACAGGGATTTACACATTTATTTAATGGGATTGCGACTATTATTGGAACGATTTGTTTTATGTTATATATTCAAACAACAGTTGCATTGATTGTGATTGTTTTAACACCTTTATCATTGGTTGTAGCAACAATTATTGCCAATAAGACATATAAGTATTTTCAAGAACAACTGGCTTTAAGAGGAGAACTTGGTGCTTATGTAGAAGAAATGATTGGCGGTGTTAAAGTTGTCAAGGCTTATGGTTATGAACAAACAAATCAGGAGCGCTTTGAAGAAATCAATCAGCGTGTTTATATCAGTGGTGTTAAATCACAGTTTTTAGGAGCATTAGCCAATCCGAGTACAAGAGTTGTCAACAATATTGTTTATGCCAGTGTCTGTATTGCAGGATCTTTATATGTGATTGGTGGCTCTATGAGTGTTGGAGCTTTATCAAGTTTTTTAAGTTATGCCAATCAGTATACAAAACCTTTTAATGAAATTTCTAATGTCTTTACCGAATTACAAACAGCATTGGCTTGTGCTTCAAGAGTTTTTCATTTATTAGATATAGATTCAAGTCCTAAACAGGGTTCAACGAAAACACTTTCGCATATTCAAGGACATGTCCAGATTCAACACCTCAGTTTTTCTTATCGAGATGATGAACCATTCATAGAAGATTTCAATGTGGAAGCAAAACCAGGGCAAACCATTGCAATTGTAGGACCAACAGGATGTGGGAAAACAACTTTCATTAATTTATTAATGAAATTTTATCAGCCACAACATGGTCAAATATGCATTGATGGTATTGATATTCAGGATATGAGCAGTGATTATGTCAGAAGTCTATATGGAATGGTTTTACAAGATTCTTGGTTATTTCAAGGAAGTATCAGGGATAATATTGCTTATGGAAAAAAAGAGGCAACTGATCAGGAAATTATAGAAGCTGCCAAAAAAGCCCATGCACATAAATTTATTATTCAGTTAAAAGATGGCTATGATACAATGATTAGCGAAGAAGGTGGAAATCTATCACAGGGGCAAAAACAGCTATTATGCATTGCGCGTATTATGTTAGTTAAACCACCAATGTTGATTTTAGATGAAGCGACAAGTTCAATTGATACACGTACTGAAAAGCAAATTCAAGAAGCGTTTGATTTAATGATGGAAGGACGTACAACCTTTATTGTTGCACATCGTTTATCAACTATCCAAAAAGCTGATCAGATTCTTGTCATGAATCATGGACAAATTATTGAACAGGGAAAACATGAAGAGTTATTGAAAAAGCATGGCTTTTATCATCATTTATATTATAGTCAGTTTGAAATACAAAAATAAAAACACGAGCTTCGTGTTTTTATTTTATCGAGAAATCATTTTTCTTAATTTTGTCTTATCAACAAAACGTGTTGGGAAACTATAATCTTTTTGAGCATAAACAAATGTAACTTTATTGTTATAAGTGAAATTCACTTTTTTCAGTTTACGATAATCTATCAGCATTCTTCCTACCATTAAGTTCTTACGACCTACTAGCACAATTGTTGAAAGAAAATAAGCATAAACAACTGTTAATAGTGCTGCTGCATTTAATCCATTATGGAAAAATGATGAACGAGAAGTGATGATTCCATATATAACAGCAATAATACCACCCATAACAGCAATCAAATAAATGATAGTTAAAATTACATAAAAAATAAGACCACCAGTATTTAAACAAAGCTGTAAAGAATGATCTTGTTTACGACAACGAAAAAACGTAACAATAATGTTAGCAATAGAATATGTAAACCAAAGAAAAATAATTATTAAAACAAACGATAGAACTAATGAAAAAATTTCCTGCATAAATTAAACTTCCTTTCATACTTCTCTATTATACATATAATTTTGCTTTTCGCCTAGAAAAAAATGAAAATATGTGAAATCTTTATGAATTTTTATTATAATAGACACTAGGGAAGTGAAAATATGGAAGATTTAAAGAGTTATGAAACACGTGTTATTGAAATTAATGAAGTTGATGATATGGGAGAATATTTCTTTCATCATCTTTTGAATCGTTTTGCTCAAATTGCAACAGAGAGCGCTATGAAGTTAGGTGTATGGAATTATGATATGATGTCAAAATATGGATGGGTTGTGGCTAAACAGTATCTTCATTTAGATGAACCTATTCATTATCAAGATTGTATTGAATTATCAACAACGATTTCGAAAGGAACATATGTAAGTTTTCCAAGATATTATTATATTAAAAAAGATAATCGTCTGATTGGCACATGTTCTTCTGTTTGGACATTATTAGATATTCAAAAAAGAAGAATGGTATCACCACAAAAAATAGGGATTACCTTTCCAGAAGCGCCTTTGGAGCATTTATTAGAATTACCACCAGCTATTCAAAAAGATATGGAATTCCAATATATCACAGAAAGAAAAGTTCTATATAGTGATGTTGATATTAATCAGCATATGAACAATACACGTTATGTTGAATGGGCATTGGATTTCATTGATTTTGATAAACATCATCATTGTTATATCAGTGATTTGAATATTCAATATCGTAAAGAAATTAGACCATTAGAAAAAGTTAAACTTTTTATGGCTGAAAATGGTCATCGTTATATTGTTGAAGGAAGAAATCAGGAAGATGAGGTTTATTTTACAATAGAAATTTATTTTCGTGATAGATAATTTTCATAATATGAAAACATTTTTATAAAATTTATGATATGATAAGCATGTCCCAAATATCTATAATCGTATTCGTTTTCCCGTAAGAATACAAACAGGAAATAAGTTGCTTTATAGCAACTTTTTCTTTTTTACAAAACAGAAAGAATAAAATATGATTTATGATGTCTTTTATAGTGATTTTTCCAGCCATTGACCACGTTGTTGACGATAGAGAAGCAATAAACCTCTGACACATAATTCAATGCACATAGCCAGCCAAACTCCATGTAATCCCATAGTTTGAACAAAAAGAACGGATAGAGATAAACGAACACCCCAAATACTCAAAAGATTGAGTAAGCTTGGTATAAGAGTATCTCCAGCTCCACGCAAGGCACCAGAAGCTACAATGGAAACACCATAGAGTGGTTCGGCAAAAAGTTCAATTCGTAAAACTTCTGTAGCCAGCTGTTGGGTCTGCACATCTGGAGTTAAGATTTGAAAAACAAATGGTGAAATGACAAACATAACAATCGCAATGATTCCCATGATGATAGCACCAAAGGCAACAGTTAAATTGGAAAAGGACTTTGCAAGTTCTTTTCTTTGAGCACCCATGCATTGACCAACTAATGTGGTTGCGGCAGCTTCCAGTCCATATCCAGGCATATAACATAAGCTTTCAGCAGTGATCGCAAAGGAATGAGCAGCAATTGCAATTGTTCCTAAAGGGGCAATAATCTTTGTAGACATCACCATGGCACCACAAATCGCTATATGTTCAAAAGCTAAAGGTGTTCCAATCTGAAAAGCATTTTTCAATGTTTCTTTTTCAAGATAGAACTTTTCATGATTTTGGAATTTTAATAGAGAAGAATGACAAGTTGTATACCAGAGATTGATAAAACAGACTGTCAACTGGGCAAGCGCTGTTCCAATGGCTGCCCCCACAACACCAAAGTAATGAATGAAAATAAGATTATAAATCACATCTAATCCACACATGGAAGCATTGAGTAAACTCGGTATTTTCATATTACCACTACATTGTAACATGGAACTGCATAAACTATTTAATTGTAAAATAGGTAAACTTAATGTGAAAACAAGAAAATAGGCAGAAGCATTATCAAAAATAGCTGGATCAGCACCTAACCATGTTAATAAACTTTGATTTACAAGCACACCGATGATTAATAATATACAAGAAAAAATGAGGGATGTGATAAGCGCGGTTTTGAAAGTACGACGTGCTTTTTCATATTGACTTGCACCAATGAGTTGTGCCACCTGAACCGCAAAACTGGTTGCCATAGCACTACATAGACCACTTAAAAGCCAGCTGCTGGTTGATACAATTCCAATTGAAGCTGAAGCATCAGGACCGAGATGTCCAACCATCGCAGCATCAATATATTGCATTAAAATAGAAGAAATTTGTGATAAAATCGTAGGAATACTTAATTGAATGATAATATTGATTTTTTGTTTATTTGAAAGTACAGATTGATTTTTAATGATTTCAGTGAAATTTGTTGCCAAAAAAATTCCTCCCATCTTTAAGACATTGGAATCATTATACAATATTTTGTGGGTATGTTACAATAATGTCAAGGAGGTCAAATATGAAAAAAGAATTGGATATGATTCATATTTATGAAAACGGTCAATGTATTGGCTATGGTGGTAATCAGGACTGGTTTTTAGATGATTGGGCCAAAAAGGCTGGTTGTGCCAGTGTTTTAGCAAGTCATCTTTATACATATTATTTATCTATCACACAAATGTCAAAGTCAGAATTTTTAGAAATTATGAATCAGATGTTTCAACGCTTTACTCCAGGAAAAATGGGTTATCCATTTTTATATAAATTTGCAAGAACATTTTGTCAGATGATGCAAGAAAAGCAGGTGTTCTTGAAACCTGTTTACATGAAACAGCCTAAAAGTTACTGGCAGGCTATGAAATTTATTGAAAAGAGTATAGATGAAGGTAATCCAGTAAGCTTACTGATTTTATCTCATCAGGCCAAAGAACTTGAAGATGCTAATTGGCATTGGGTTTGTATCACAGGATATAAACATAGTTGTGATGGAGAATGGATTATGTTTTCTGATTGTGGTATACGTCGTGAAATAGATGCTCATATTTTATTTGATCTAAATGAAAAGAATGTTATGAAAATGGTCAGTATGAAAAAGAATCCTCAAAATTGAGGATCCATTTTTTTTATAAGTTTCAACATATCTGATGGAGGCTGACAAGTGAAGGTCAGTTTTTCTTTGGTAATAGGATGAATGCATTCTATTTGATAAGCGTGCAACGCCTGATGATTCAACAGGGCAGAAGAGTGACCATAAAGTTGATCTGATAAAATAGGATGTCCAATAGCAGACATATGAACTCTAATCTGGTGTTTTCTGCCGCTATCTAAAACACATTCTATCAAAGAAAGATGATTCTTGCTGGAAAGGCAACGATAATGTGTACATGCCTTTTTACCATGAGGATGCACAATCATGCGTTGTTGATGGTGACGGTCTTTACCAATCGGTTTATCAATGGTATGCCATTGATGATCATGAAAATTTCTCTCAACAATAGCCAAATAATGACGATGAATGTCTTTCATAGACAATTGATAATCTAATAAAGGCTGTACAAATGCACATTTCACAAAAATCATCAATCCACTTGTTTCATAATCTAAACGATGAATAAAACGAACGGGAAGATTATAACCCTGTTGATGATAATAGCCACTGACACGGTGCGCCAAAGAATTTGTATCATCTGGTTTAGCTGGAAAGACTTGAAGAAAAGGTGGTTTATTCACAATCAATAAAAACTCATCTTCATAAACAATATCTAAATCTTCATATACGGGTGGATACATCCCATCATCTTCTTGAAAAGCTTTGAATGTCAATTGATCACCTTTGACTAATACTGTTGAAGGTGAAACATAACGATTGTTGACAAGATATGATTTATTTTGTTTCATAAGATGAATTGTTTTTTTAGATAAATGAAACTGTTGAAATAAATCAATGATGGATATAGGTGAATCAATAAAGAGTGTTAAATAAGAGTGACGAATCTGATATTTCATGAGACTTGATAAACTGTTATACGAATATCAATAGTCACATCAAATTCACCTAAAGTATCTAAAACATGACGACGTTCTTTTTTAATATGATAATAATGGGGTGTCATTTGTAAAAGATTGAGTGTATCTTCTTTTGTCTGTAAATGAATGGTCTGTTTATAATCATAACTTTCAACAACTGAAAAAGGTAAACGTATATGCTGATCAGATTTGATTTTAATTTCATCATAAATCAGTTCTTTGAATTCCACAAGATGATAGGGATTAGCTGTAACATGAATGATATAGCCATTTTTCTTTAGACAGCGTTCTATTTCCTGTGCATTAACAACCGTAAATAAAGCTGTTATAACATCCAAAGAATGATCATCAATAGGAATGTTTTTAGAATTACCTACAATCCAATAAATATCTTTGGTATATTTTGTAGCCATTTGAATACCAATTTTAGAAATATCTAAACCATAAATTGTTGAATCGTCATTTAATAGTTCTTTGATACGATATGTATAATAGCCTTCACCACATCCTAAATCTAATAATTGACGTGGAGAAGATGTATATTTTGTTAGACAGTGCATAACTTCATTTAAAATACCATCATAATAGCCTTTATTTAAATGATGTTGACGACATAGAAGACTTTCTTTATTATCACCAGGATTATTTGTGGCTTTATCTGGATTTAATAAGAGATTGATATATTTTTGTTTCGCAATATCATAACAATGACCATTTTGACAACGATAACTTTTACCATCGAGAATAAGTGGTTCATGACATTTGGGACAAGCAAGATGATGCATAAACTTCCTCCTTTTTTGTGCATTATATCATGTTTATATATATTTGAAAATACAAAGCGTCCTAAGAATGTATGCGAATGAATAAAACATGTTTATTATTTTGAAAGGACTTATCAAAAAGAAAAGAGGCATGTTATAATGGGAAAAAGGGAGTGAAGGCTATGAATATCATTGATTTGTTAGACAATGAAACTTTATTTACAAAAAATGAATGAGAGATTGTTCATTACATCAAAGAAAATCCACAGGCTGTCATCCTCATGACGATTAAAGAATTTTCACAGGTGACTTTTTCTTCGAATGCAAGTATTATTAGACTATGTAGAAAACTAGGCTATAAAGGCTTTCGTGATTTTAAAATAGACTTTATGCGTTATATGGAGTCTTTAAAATATGTCAGGCAGGATATTGATTTTTCATTTCCTTTTCAAAGTGATGAACCGACCTGGCAGATTATTAATAGCTTAGCGCATGTCTATAAGGAAAGTATTGACTTGATTAATAGTCAGTTAGATATAGATGAACTCGAAAAAATTGTGGATTTACTTGATCGTAGTCAAAGAGTCTTTATTTATGCGACTGGAGATTCCAAGATGACTGCTATGGGTTTTACTAATAAACTCATCAAAATAGGAAAATTCTTTTATATCGCAACAGAAAATAAAGAAGAAGTTTCTTTTTCTAAGGCTGCTACACCTCAAGATGTGGCCTTATTTATCACTTATTCTAAGCAGGATGTTTATCGTGAATCGCTCAGAATATTATTATATAATCATGTGCCTATCATCACAATTACCTCTAATCATGATGATATTCTATTTAAATATAGTCGCTATCATATATTGATTCCTCATAAAGAAAAAAATGAAAAAATAGCTACATTTTATTCGCAGATATCTTTTCAATATGTTTTGAGTATTCTTTATTCCTTGTTGTATAAAAAGCAGAAAAAGTCTATAGACAATAGACAATCATAAAAAGAGATTTCACAATAGGAAATCTCTTTTATTTTAAATTTTGAACTCCCTTTTCTAACATTTCCATTTGTAAAAGAGTTTGTTCATGTGTAATGATTTGCGGTTTTCCATTGACTATACAATCATAGATACCATCATAAACTCTCGCATAATCACCATCAACACTAGGAACTTTTTCTTCGTGATATTGACCTTGATCATCTACATATGTTAATACACCATAATGTGCAGGAGTATCCTTTCCAAAATCTTCATGATCAGGCATATAGAATAATTTCAGATGTTCTTCCTGACGATCTTTTGTTTGTTTGACAAACATTCCTTTTTTTCCATAAACAATAAAACTTGGTCTTTCTTTGATTCTAAAATAACTTGATTTGACAGAAACTTTTAAAGTCCCATAATAAAGATCTAAATCAAAATAATCATTCATTCTTCCTTCACCAAGCAATTGTCTGACATCATAATGAACATGATCAGGTCGACCAAAATAAGAAATCACTTGATCTAAAGTATGACATCCATGACCATATAAGTAAGAATGGGCTGGATCAAAGTGATCAACATTTTCTGGAACTTCAGGACGATAATAATCAAAATGCATTTCTAATTCTAATAAATCACCTAATTTTCCACTTTCAATGACTTTTTGAACAGTTAAAAAATCGCTATCATAACGTCTATTTTGATAAGCTGAACAATATAATCCTTTTTGATTCGCTAAATCAAAGATTTCTCTTGCCTGTTTTGAATTTTCCATAAATGGTTTTTCTACTAAACAGTGCTTACCTGCTTCTAGTACCATTTTGGCATAATTATAATGAAAATGATGTGTTGTACATACAACAATCATATCAATGTCAGGATCTTGTAGTAATGCATTGACATCTTCACAATATTCTACACCATCAATGGCCTTCCATATATCATGACGAACGTGAATATCAAAAATCTTTTTAATCATAAATTTGTTTTGTCTTTGTAAAACAAATGGAATATGGTAACGATTGGCACTTTTTCCATTTCCAATATAACCTAATACTAATTTATTGTTGATCATTGTCAAAAATAACTCCTTCCTGTTGTCTACCTTTTTCCATAACTTGAGCAACCTGTAAACTTAATTCTATCATGGCTTGTGCTTTTTCAAAATCTTTTTCATTAATGATTCTGATAAATTCTTCAAATTCATAGTATAAACGATGCTGATCTTGAGGGAATTCATATTTTGTCTGATGTCCTTTATTATCAATGAATGTATATTCAGTCATCTGATTCATAGGTTTATCAATCACAATAACGCCCTGATCTCCCTGAAGAGTTGAAGTAATAGGCGCTTTACAGTCTTTAGCTCCAATAGAAATCGCTTTTAAATGAGGATACTCTAAAACCATAATACCGCTTGTATCAATACCTTTTTCAATATTAGCAAAGTAATGCTGATTTTCAGGCTGTCCCATTAATCCTATAATAGCATGTAAGTTATAAACATTTAAATCCATTAAAGCACCACCAGCTTTATGATAATCAAAAGCAGGTAAAATACGACCTTCTTTAAAAGCGTCATAACGTGATGAGTATTGACTATAATTAAAGTTTAAGATTTTGATTTGTCCTAATTTGGATAAATGTGTTTTTAAAGATTGATAGGCTGGTAAATAATGGATATTCATAGCTTCTAAAATGATGACATGATGTTCATGACTTAAAGCAATTAAATCTTGTAATTCATGCGCATTGGCACAAATAGGCTTTTCAATAATCACATGCTTTCCTTTTAATATCGCTTTTTTCGCAAAACCATAATGCAAATGATTAGGTAATGCTATATAGACTGTATCAATATCACTGTCTAATAATTGATCATAGTCATAAAAGATTTGATCTAAGTGATACTTTTGACATAATTCTTCAGCTTCTTGTTGAGTTTGTGCAGTTGCCAGTAAATATGTTTTTTTAATATCGAACTTTGAGTAAGTTGTCATTAAATCTTTGACAATCATTCCGGTTCCTAAAATTCCTAATTTCATGATTGCTCCTTCTTTCTTTTTAATTTTTGTAGACAATGGACGATGATTTGATGATCTTGATCATGTTCTAATCCTGAAACAATACAACATCCTATTCTTTGATTTTGAACCATTAATGGAAAACCACCACCACATATCGCCAACTGGGAATCTTGGAGATAATGATCATATTGATGTGTTTGTTCATTCTGAGCCCAGATATAAAATGAGGAATGACCAAATGTTTCAACTGTTTTTTGTTTACGATTCAGCCATTCATCACCTGTTTTTCCATTCATCAGGTATTGAAAAACAATATTATGATGCAAAACAATACGGATACGAATGTTTTTGAGATGATCTTGTTTCACTTTTTCAACAAGCATCTGTCCTAAAATATAGGCATCTTCATGATCGAAAGACTGAAAAGATAAGTCCTTTTCTAATTGTAATAAATCATCCATATTTTCACCTCAATGAAATTATCTCATAAAATCTAAAAAAGGGAAATTATTTATAGAATTTTGAAAATAAAGTTCATGATTTATATGGATAATGAAAAAAAGTTGAACTTTTTTATCAAAATGATGAAAATCAAAAAAGGGCTTTATTTTTTTAAGAAATCAAGTAGAATAATGTTAAGAGTGATGAAAGGAGAAGTTTATGGGATTATTTAAAAAGAAAAAAACGGTCATTGATTATGATGCCATGTTTAAAGAACAATATAAGTCTATTAATCAAATCACACAACAGGCTCATAATGAATTGGATTATGTGATTAAAGAATCTTTATATGAAGTGATTGTAGAAAAATATAATGAATTGATTGATTTTATTGATCAGGGTGCTCATTTTGATAAAGCACATTTTGAAGCACTACGAGACAATGCGAAAAAAGAATTACAATCAATTCATCAGATTAATCAAAGTGAATAAATGAATATTCAGATTATTGAAAAGGTTATAGATGTCTTTAATCGCTATGGAGATGGATTAAGGTTTCAGATTGAACGTTTTGAGGAAGTTTTAAATGATGAAGCACCAGATATGATGGATGAATGTTATTTGGTTGTTTTAGGAATGAAAATGGGTGTTTTTGAAGCTATTATATTTGATGAGGATTTTGAAATCTCTCGATATGTTCGCTATTTATGTGAATTTGCTTCATTAAGTGAGGAAGAAGCTTTATTTATGGTGAGTGTATTTTCTCAAGTGATTGATGAAATAGGTTATTATTTTGAAATACCTGATGTTGAAGAGTTTTTAAAAACAGCTTATCAACAAAATAATGATTCACATCTCTATGTTCTGGCAAGAACTTATTTTTTAGGTTTTGGAATCAAACAAGATTATGAGAAAGCTTTTGAAATCTTTTCTTATTTATATCAGCGTGGATATCATGAATGTTGTTATTATATCGGTTATATGTATGAACATGGATATGGTGTTGAACAGGATATTGCACAGGCATTCAATTACTACAAACAAAATGTTGACAGCTTATCAGCTTTAAGGTTGGGGCTGTTTTATATGTATGGACGCTATGTGACTCAAGATGATCAAAAAGCAATCCAGTATTTATCACAAAGTCAACAAAAAGAAGCATATCTTTATAAAGGAATTTTATTAGAAAAACAGAGAGAATATTCTGAAGCTTTTCAATCTTATTTATTAGGAGCAAAGCATTTTCAAAAAGAATGTATGTATAAGGTTGGACTGTTATTGAAGTTAGGTATAGGTGTGGATTTGGATTTGAAAGAAGCCATGCATTATTTTATATATGGATATTATCTGCTGCAGGGAGATTGTGCCTATGAACTGGCTATGATTTACTTTGATGGTATTGTTGTGGATAAAAATCAAAAGAAAGCATTAGATTATTTACATCAGTCAGCACGATTAAATAGTTATGATGCTTGCTTATTGTTAAGCCAATTATATGAACTTGGACGTTATGTAGAAAAGAATCATCGCTTTGCTTTGTCTTATTATCAGCAGGCACAAATCATCAGGAAGGAAAAAGAAGGGGAATATGAAATTATATAAAAAAGGAAATGATCAGTCTTATACTTTAGGTGTTTTTCCAACGATTGAACTGTTAAAGCATAGACCAAAGGATGTCGTCAGAGTGGTTGTTCATTCATCCATTCATCAAAATAGGGGATATCCTATGATTCAAGAATTATGCCAACAATATCATATTCCGATTGATGTACATGATCGTACGATTGAAAAATTAAGTCCTAAGAATAATTGTTATGCGATTGGCGTTTTTAAAATCTATACATCCCCCTTACAACAGGCTCATCATGTTGTTTTGGAACATCCCATGGATATGGGAAATATGGGAACAATTATGCGTACAATGTTAGGATTTGGATATAAAAACTTAGCTATTATTAAACCAGCTGTTGATATTTTTGACCCTAAAGTCATTAGAGCATCAATGGGAGCCATCTTTCATTTGAATGTTGCTTACTATGACTCATTTGAAGAATATTATCATGCATTTTCTGATCATGAGTTCTATCCTTTTATGTTGAAAGGGGCTAAAAATATTCATCAGGTTCATTCTCATCAATGTCATAGTTTGGTTTTTGGTAATGAAAGTCATGGTTTGGATGATACATATTTAAATTATGGTCAAAGTGTTTTTATTCCTCATCATGAGGAAATTGATTCATTAAATTTGTCAATGGCATTAGGAATAGCATTATTTCATTTTTCAAAAGCAGAATTTGAAGGAAAAGAGGTATTAAGAGAAGATGTATGATTTTGATAAAGTGATTGAAAGAAAAGGAACAAACAGTGTGAAATATGATGGTGAAAAAATGCAAGATTCACATATGATTCCAATGTGGGTAGCAGATATGGACTTTGAAACTCTTCCAGAAGTCAAAGAAGCTTTGGTTAAGCGTGCCAGTCATGGCGTTTTTGGATATGCTACACCAACTGAAAGTTATTATCAGTCTGTCGTTAACTGGATGAAGACACGCCATCATTTTGATATTCAAAAAGAATGGATTGTCACAACTTCAGGTGTTGTAGGTGCTTTAAAATTAGCGGTAAGAGCCTATACACAAAAAGGTGATGCCATTATGGTAATGAAACCTGTTTATTATCCTTTTGATGCATCTATCCATTTAAATGAAAGAATGGTTGTAGAATGCCCACTTGTATTTCAGGATGATCATTATGAATGTGATTTTGAAGTGTTTGAAAAACAGATTGTTGATCATGATGTCAAGATGTTTATCTTATGTAATCCACATAATCCCATTGGTAAAGTCTGGACACGTGATGAATTGTATCAGATAGGTAAAATTTGTCAAAAACATCATGTTTATGTGATTAGTGATGAAATTCATATGGACTTTATTTATGAGGGAAATGAACATGTTCCTTTCTATAATGTAGATCCATCATTTGCTGAATTCAGTATTATTTGTACAGCACCATCTAAAACATTTAACTTAGCGGCTCTACAGACATCTAATATTATTATTAAAAATGAAGATCTACGAGAAAAATTTCAAAAAGAAAAAAATGCTTCAGGTATGAGTGATCCTAATATTTTTGGATTAGAAGCTTGTGAAGCAGCTTATACATATGGAGCTCAGTGGGTTGATGAATTGGTAGATTATTTATCTGGAAATATAGCTTATATGAAAGAATTCTTTGCTGAAAGACTACCAGAAATTAAGGTGATTGATCCACAGGGATTGTATCTTGTCTGGGTAGATATGCGAAGCTTAGGTATGAATAAAAATGAATTAGAAACATTTATGTTGGAAAAAGCACATTTATGGCTGGATGAAGGTTATATCTTTGGAACAGGTGGAGAAGGATTTGAAAGATTTAATGTCGCTTGTCCACGTTCAACATTAAAACAAGCTTTAGAACAATTAGAAAAAGCAATAAAAGAATGATAAAAAAGAGAATATTTATGGAAATTTTCATAAAATCAGTGTATGATATATGTGTAAAAAAAATGTAAAGGAGATTTGAATTATGGGATTAGTTTCAGCTAAAGAAATGCTTGATAAAGCAAAAGCAGGTCACTATGCTGTTGGTCAATTTAATATCAACAACTTAGAATGGACTAAATCAATTTTATTAACTGCGGAAGAATTAAAAGCACCAGTTATTTTAGGAGTTTCTGAAGGAGCTGCTAAATACATGACTGGATATAAAACAGTTTCTGCAATGGTGAAAGCAATGGTTGAATCTTTAAATATTACTGTACCAGTTGCTTTACACTTAGATCATGGTAGTTATGAAGGAGCTAAAGCTGCATTAGAAGCTGGTTTCTCTTCAATTATGTTTGATGGTTCTCATTATGGAATCGAAGAAAACATTGAAAAAACAAAAGAAATCGTAGCTTTATGTCATTCAAAAGGTGTATCAGTTGAAGCAGAAGTTGGTTCAATTGGTGGAGAAGAAGACGGAGTTGTCGGTAAAGGTGAAGTTGCTGACCCTAAAGAATGTAAAATGATTGCTGATTTAGGTGTAGATTTCTTAGCAGCAGGTATTGGAAACATTCATGGTAAATATCCTGCTAACTGGGAAGGTTTAGATTTTGATGCATTAGATGCTATTCAACAAGAAACAGGAACTTTACCATTAGTATTACATGGTGGTACAGGAATTCCTGCTGATATGATTAAAAAAGCTATCTCATTAGGAGTTTCTAAAATCAACGTTAATACTGAATGTCAATTATATTTCCAAGAAGCTACTCGTAAATATATTGAAGCTGGTAAAGATTTAGAAGGTAAAGGATTCGATCCTCGTAAATTATTAGCTCCAGGTGCTGAAGCTATTAAAACTTGTGTTAAAGAAAAAATGGAATTATTCGGATGCATTGGTAAAGCTTAATTTCATGTGAAGCAAAGTCAACTCATTGAGTTGGCTTTTTTCTGTATAAAAATACATATTCATTCATCTTTGATTATATGTAAAAGTGATTATTTTTTAGAACATTTCATAGAAAAAATAACAAAAAAAGACATCAACTTTGTTAAATGTGTAAGCGCTTGTTTGAATTATGTTATTATATTCTAAAATTCTTGTCAAATTTAAAGAAAACTATTAAAATAAAAATGAAAACACAGATTATATAGGGAGCGTGGTTATATGTCAATGAACGATTATGTTAATATAACAATGTTTCGTAAATTTTCGTTTTCATATCATAATTGCACAATTGATAGTGACACGATGAAATCTGAAAAACTTGTGAAATTATTTGCTTATCTCCTATCTCATTATCAGCGAACAGTGCCTTCTAATGAACTGATTGAAATGTTATGGTATTTAGATGATGTTGATAATCCTATAGGAGCATTAAAAAATTTAATATATAGATTAAGAGCCTTATTAAAAAAAGAGTTTGGATTTACAGACTTTATTATAACTGGAAAAGGATCGTATGCGATTAATTCGGCATATCATTTAAGAATAGATACAGTTGAATTTGAAAAGTATGAAAAATATTTAAGAGATTCTTCAAAACCAGAATATTTTGAAAAGTTTCTTAATGAATATACAGGGAAGTATTTGGTAGAAATTAAAGAAGATCATAATACTTTATCTAAACGTGTTTATTACCATTCACTTTATATGGATAAGGTTGTTGAATATGCAAAACTGTTGGAAGATAAACAGGATTATGAGAAGATGGAAACAATAGCTAAATGTGCTATTGAGATTGATAATTTAGAAGAGTCTATTTATGAAATCTGGATTCGTTCTTTATATTTTCAACAGCAGTATAAAAAAGCAAAAGAGATATATAAAGCAACAACTGATTTATTGTATCAGACTTTGGGTGTTAAACCATCTGAATCAATGCTGAAATTATATGAAATGATTAAAAAAGAAAGTCATGATGAAGATTTAGATATTATGGAAATTCAACAGGAACTTTCACGTGATGAAGCTTATGGTGCTTTTCTTTGTGAATATGGAACATTTAGAGAAATATATACTATGCAATCAAGAATGATGGGAAGATTGGGAATTTGTTCTCAGTTATGTTTAATCACAATTCTTGATCATTCACAGATTGAGGATCAACATTCCCAAAAAGCCATTGAAAGAATGATGACGAAAGTACAGGATGCTTTACTCAATGGACTTCGTATTGGTGATGTTGTATCCAGGTTAAATGTGAATCAGTTTGTTGTTCTTTTGCCTGCATGTCATAATGACGATGCCAAAAGTGTTATGAATAGAGTTTTACGTAAAATAAAATATTCATTGAATCATACAACATTAACGATTGATTTCATGGTTGGAGAAATCATGCCAAAGCAATAAAGCGTGACAAATAAATGAAACAACATATATTGACATACCCATTTTAGACTTACTGCAACAGTGAGTCTTTTTCTTTTTATGATGATTATAGAATGGTCTTTTTAGGTATAATAAACATATGATACATTACAGGGGGGTTGAATATTTTGTTAGTGAATTTTGTTTATGATGATGAAGAATTATTAGAACCATATGAGTGGCAGGATGATGATTCTTATGAAGAAATAGAAAATGCACCTCTTTATCATGTTTCAACAAAACAGTTACATGATTTTTTATATGCGAAATTTTATCAATTCAGTGGAACAGATGGTATTTTTATTGTTGGTGATGGTCATTATTGCTTTGTTGTGGATATTAAAAATCATACAATTGTACGTAGAGGAACTTTTTCATGGCAACAAAGACAACAGATTAATGACATATTAAAACAAGAACCGATAACTTTTTTTCAATATCAGATCAAAGATGAAGCTTATGATAAAGAATTTGGTTTAACAAGAAATGAGCGTTTAAAGAAAATGTGTCTAGAAGAAGTTATTGATGAGATTTTTGTGGTCCGTTATGATGTCTTTTTGGAAATATGCCAACAATTTCATATTGAGGGAGAAAATCCCAGTGAAAAATATTTGGCTTTAAAACATAAGATTGAAAAAGGATATACATCCTTGCATGAATTATTGTATAAAGAATTGGTTCAAAAAGGTTAAAAAGCAAACTTCATATTCATAAGAAGTTTGCTTTCTGTTTTATTTCTTTTTAATTGTAATTCCAATTTTTCTTTCCACTTTGGCTAGTTTTTTTCTTGCAATGATGCGTGCTTTCTTGGCACCTTCTTCTAAAATATCATCTAAATAAGAACCACTCATAATTTCATGATAACGATTTTGTATCTTTTCAAGTTCTTCTCCTAAAACTTCAGCTAAATCATTTTTAAATTCTCCATATCCTTTACCATCATATTGTTTTTCAAGATCTTCAATAGGACGATTTGCTAATATTGAATAAATTTCCAACAAATTAGAAATACCTGGTTTATTTTCGGGATCATAATGAATATGACCATCGCTATCCGTCACGGCAGATTTGATTTTCTTTTTAGAAATATTGATATCGTCTAAGATATAAATGGTTCCTTTTCCTAGTTCATCGGATTTGGACATCTTCTTTGTAGGATTTTGTAAATCCATGATACGTCCACCTACTTTAGTCACTAATGGTTCTGGAATTTTGAAAGTTTCGCTATAACGTGAATTAAATCTTTCGGCAATATCACGACATAATTCTACGTGTTGTTTCTGATCTTCACCAACCGGTACAAAATCAGGATCATACATTAAAATATCCGCATTCATTAATGAAGGATAATTAAATATACCAGCACCAATGACTTCGTTTTTGGCTTTCTTATCTTTGTATTGTGTCATACGTGAAAGTTCTCCCATAGACACCATACATCCTAAATACCAACCAAGTTGAGCATGTTCTAAAACATCAGACTGTAAAAATAAAGTCACTTTTTCAGGATCTAATCCAGCAGCAATATACAATGCAATTAAATCTTTTGTATTTTTACGTAAATCTGCAGGCTTTTGATAAATAGTCATAGAATGAAGATTAGCAATAAAAATAAACATTTCATATTCATCCTGATAAGAAACAAAAGGTTTGATAGCTCCAATATAATTACCTAAAGTCACACGACCAGTTGGTTTAATTCCACTTAACATTCTTTTCATCATAACGACCTCCTTTAAAATAAAAAACGTCCTTAAAAAAGGACGTATAAATACGCGGTACCACCTTTATTCATATCATCGATATGCACTCTTGTCTTAACGCGACTCACGAAAAATGACTCATGCCATTTTTAGCTCCAGAATCCCAATTCATTATCGTTCATGGCTTGTTTGCATCACCCACAAGCTTTCTTAACATGAATAGATAACTACTCCATTCTTTCATTGCTGTAAAGTCATTATAGAACGACAAAGATGTAAAATCAATAGAATCATAAAAAATAATTTCATAATTGTTGAAAATGATGTATAATGAGTAAACAAGAGGAGATGATGTAATGATTAGAATTTATACAGCACCAAGTTGTGCTTCATGTAGAAAAGTCAAAGCATGGCTGAAAGAACATCAGATTCCTTATGTTGAAAAAAATATTTTTTCTACATTATTACGTGAAACTGAGTTAAAAGAACTTTTAGAAAGAAGTGAAAATGGAACAGATGACATTATTTCTAAAAGATCAAAGATTATTAAAGAAAATAAAATAGATTTAGATGATATGTCTATTAATGAATTAATTCATTTTATTCAAGAAAATCCATCTATTTTAAAAAGACCTATTATTATTGATGAAAGACGTTTTCAGGTCGGTTATAATGCTGAAGAAATTCGTGCTTTTATTCCTCGTGAACTGCGTCGTTTACAAGAATGTAATAATAGTGACTTCTGTCCACAATTTACTGATATTAAGGAACAATATTATCAGGACCATAAATGTGATGATGGTTGTGAATAAAAGATAATGAGTCGTTTCTATACTGAGATAGAGGCGATTTTTATTTTGTGAGAGAATGTTTTATAGTTGTCAAGAAAGTGATATAATATCATGGAGAAATGAGAAACAATGGAGGAAAAAATGATGATAAAAGGGGAACTTGAGAAAAAATGAAAAAAATGATCATAATTTCTTCTGTTATTGTAGTGCTGCTTTTGACTATGAGTATTTTTTTGCGTATTTATTTAAATCATATTGTCAGAAATAATATGATTGACCAAGTTGATAATACTGTTGATAAATACATTCATATAATACAAAAACAAATAGATAATGATTTTCAATTTTTAGATTCTTTTGCTAGTGTTTTACAGCTGGAAAATATAACAAACAATCAAGAATTTCCACAGGTTTTAGAAGAAACTAATGAACAAAATGATTTTATAACGATGATGTATTTTGATTTGGATGAAAGGGGAGTTGTTGCCAATTTAAATCAAGAGATATTGGTCAATAAGCCTCTAACAGATTTTCAAGAAGAAATTCAAAGTGTTGTTTATGATGCTTTGGCTGATCAACGTACTGTATCTGATATTTTTCAAAGTCAATTAACTCATGAAATGATTTATGCTTATGGAATCCCAGTTTATCAAAACAAACAGATTGTGGGAGCTTTAATCGCTACACAAACAGTAGAATTGCTGATGGATGCTGGGCAAGGAAGTGGTATTTTAGGTGGGGATACATATGCTTATCTTGTTGATGAATCTGGTCAAGTTTTAGTCAACTCTCAATATGATATTTTTCATCAGACTTCAATATTTCAACAACCTTTTTTGCAAAAACAAGATTATCAGTAAATGAAAGAACATTTAAAAGATCATCAAGATATAACATTTTCATTTGAATATGAAAATGCACAATATCATGCTCTATTAAAACCTATTGGATTAAAAGATTGGAACCTTTTATGTGTTAATATGTTGGAAAATTCTCACTTGTTTGCTGATAGGAATATGAGAATGGTAGGTTTGATATTTTTAAGTATCATATTGTTAGTTGTAGGATTGTTGATTTATGGTTATCGTATTATTTTAAAAAACAATCGTGAGTTACAGAAAGTCGCTTATTTTGATCATTTAACAGGAGCGTATAATTTTTCTTATTTTATGACTTTGGGTGAACGATACTTTATGGATAATAAGTGTTGTAGTGTGGCTGTTTTAAATATTCATCAATTTAAGTTTTTTAATGAAATTTTTGGTCATGATTTGGGAGATCAGTTGTTATGTCATGAAAAGAAAGTGATTGAAAACAATCTACATGATGGAGAATTTTTTTGCCGAGATACAGCAGATCAATTTTATGTTTTTCTATGTGAAACAGAGGAATCCGTTTTATTGACACGCCTTAATCAAATGATGGAAGAGATTATTGAATATATGGATTTATTACACACAAATTATCATTTGAAGATTCATTGTGGTGTGGCGATATCAAGTGAAGAACTGATTGTGGATAATTGTTTTGAAGATTTAATGGTCAGAGTTATGTTTGCTTTAGCAAAATCAAAGGAAACGCTACTTTCTAATATTTGGTTTTATGATATTGAATTACATAAACAGGAAATAATGGATAATCATATTGAAAGTCATATGGAACAGGCTTTAAAAGATGGAGAATTTCAATTATATTTGCAGCCAAAAGTTGATATGGAAACTGGTCAATTACAAAGTAGTGAAGCTTTAGTCCGTTGGATCACACAAGATAACCAGCAATTGTATCCTAATCAATTTATTCCTATTTTTGAAAAAAGTGGCTTTTGTATGAAATTAGATATGTATATGTTTGAACAGGCGTGTCTACAAATTAGAAAATGGATGGATCAAGGTATAGAGCCTATCGGTATTTCTGTCAATCAATCTAAATTATTGTTCTATGAATCTGATTATGTCGAACGATTAAATGCGATTGTTCAAAAGTATCAAGTACCAGCTCATTTGCTGACTTTAGAAATATTAGAAGATTTGGTCATTAATAATGTAGATGCAGTCAATGAAAAGATAGAACAGCTACATCAAATAGGATTTAAAGTTTCAATGGATGATTTTGGAAGTGGTTATTCATCTTTAAATATTTTAGGAAAGATCGATATTGATGAATTAAAGATAGACAGAATATTTTTACAAGAAATATTAGATGGAAAAAATAAGAAAGCTCAAATTATTTTGGAAGAAATTATTAAATTGACAAAAATTTTATCTATTTCTACAGTTGTTGAAGGAATAGAAACAAAAGAATATCATGATTTTGTAAAGTCACTTGGTTGTCATTATGGACAGGGTTATTATTATGATAAACCTATAAGTCAACAAGAATTTGAAATACGATATATGAAAGAAAGGAGATAAACATGTGGGGGATTATTGCAACTTGGCGTATGGCTAAGGAAGGGATTGAAAAAGCTGAAAAAATATTAGATAGTCAAGGTGATGCTGGTGATGCTATTGAAATAGCTATTAAAGAAGTGGAAGATTTTCCTTATTATAAGTCAGTGGGATATGGTGGATTACCTAATGAAGCCATGGAAGTAGAATTAGATGCAGCATACATGAATGGAGATACTTTAAGTGTTGGAGCAGTGGCTTCTCTTCAAGATTTTGCAAATCCTATATCAATTGCCAGACGTTTATCGCATGAAACAGTCAATTGCATGCTGGTTGGTCAAGGGGCTGAAAGTTTTGCCAGTCAGGAAGGTTTTGAAAGAAAGAATATGCTTACGGATCGTGCTAAGATTCATTATAAAAATCGCATCAAAGAAGAGCAATCAAAACTCCAGCCATATGCTGGTCATGATACAGTTGGGATGGTGTGTTTAGATGATTCAGGTAAGATGACAGCAGCGACATCAACGAGTGGATTGTTTATGAAGAAAAAAGGGCGAGTTGGCGATTCACCTATTATAGGTTCAGGTTTTTATGTGGATTCACAAATTGGAGGAGCTTCAGCGACAGGCTTAGGTGAAGATTTAATGAAGGGATGTATTTCTTATGAAATCGTCAGACTCATGGCACAGGGAATGCATCCGCAAAAAGCTTGTGAAAAAGCTGTTTTTGAACTTGAACAAAAGTTAATCAAAAGACGAGGGCATGCAGGGGATTTATCTGTTGTGGCTATGAATAAAGATGGAGAATTTGGTGTAGCAAGTAATATTGAAGCATTTTCTTTTGTCGTTTGTTTACCACATTTAAAACCAACTGTTTATCTGGTGCAAAGAGAAGGAAATCATTGTACCTATCAACCCGCCAGTCAACAATGGCTTGATGAATATATGCAAACACGCATGGCCCCATTGAAAGAAAAGTAGAGGAGATTGTATGAAACCAATAGTAGAAATTTGTTGTGGGAGTTATAGTGATGCTTTAGCGGCATGGAAAGCTGGAGCAACACGCATTGAATTGAATAGTGCTTTATCATTAGGTGGTCTGACACCTACATTGGCTACATTGAAAATGACAAAGCAAAATACAGGTTTAAAAGTCATAACAATGATTCGCCCTAGGGGTGCTGGTTTTTGTTATGATGAAGAAGAATATGAAGTGATGAAACAGGATGCAAAGATCATGTTAGAAAATGGAGCAGATGGCTTGGCATTTGGATTTTTAGATGCATCAGGACATATTGATGAAAAACGTACTCAAGAATTTGTTGAGCTCATCCATGCCTATCATAAGGAAGCTGTTTTTCATCGTGCTTTTGACTGTGTGGATGATCCTTTTCAGGCTATTGAAATATTGATTCAATTAGGTGTTGATCGTCTTTTAACAAGTGGTTTAAAAGCAAAAGCGATAGATGCTCTTGAACTTTTAGAAAAGCTTCAACAGCGTTATGGACAAGATATAGAAATCTTAGTTGGTAGTGGTGTGAATGCTTCAAATGTTTTAGAAATCTTACAGAAAACAAAAGTGCAACAGGTACATAGTTCCTGTAAAGATTGGGTTGAAGATGCTTCAACGATAGCAAAAGATGTTTCTTTTGCTTATGCGCCTGCTCCACATGAAAAAGATTATGAAATCGTCAGTCAAAAATTAGTTGAAAACATACTTCAGCAATTATAAAAACAGTCACTTATGACTGTTTTTATATGCTTCAAAAGCACGTGCAACTTTACTTGGACAATTGTGTTGATAGTGTAAATGATAAGGCTCAATGATTTTTAAAAATTGTGAGAATCCTTGGGTTTCATCATTGACTTCAAATTCTAGTTCATAATCATGTTGATCTAAATAAGTATTTTCATCTAAAGATAAAACACCTTCAGGTAATTGAATATCATAACGATGGGTTGTTAATGAAAAGGGATGTTGTAATTCATTGATCTTAATGCCATCATTTTCTAAAATATCCGTAATTTCATTTTTTAAACGATATTGCAAAAATAAATTTTTTTCTGTTTCTGTTAAAGACAGATTGGTTTCTAAACGATGATTTTGATAAGGTCTTTTTAAAGTGAGTTCGTACTGATTGTTTTTAGTACGAATACGTAACATATATTTTTTTTGAGATAAAATAGGGTGAGTGAAATAATCGTTGATTTGGATATAATCTTTTGTTATTTTGTTTTGATAATCATGAAGAATTTGATGGAAAATATCTTGAGTTAAAAGAATTTTATATTCTATTTCTAATTGTTGCATTGAAATCACCTCACCTTATTTTATCTTGTATTGCATTCTATTGCAATTTTTATATAATATAAATCATAGGTGGTGAAGTTATGAAAACATATGCAATTGTATGTAAACAAGATCAGGAATCTATCACACTCAGTGAAAAATTAAAAGAACAGTTAAATACGTTTTTGACATATAATGAAAAAGAACCAGATATCGTGATTAGCGTAGGTGGCGATGGAACAATGCTTTATAGTGTGCATAAATATATAGATGCAATTGATCGTGTTGCTTTCATTGGAATTCATACAGGAACGCTAGGATTTTTAACTGATTATCAGCGTGATGAATATCTACGGCTTGTTTTGGATATTAAAAATGGACAGCATCGTATTTATGAACGTCATTTGTTGGAAGTGTCTTGCTTAGAAGGAACATATTTTGCTTTAAATGAAGTGAGAATTGAAAATAATCGTCGTTCTCAGGTTATGGATGTTTATATTAATGATGAATATTTTGAAACTTTTAGAGGAAATGGTCTATGTGTATCAACCCCAGTAGGGTCAACAGCCTATAATAAATCTTTAGGAGGCGCTGTTATTCATACTTGTACAGGATTGATGCAGTTAAGTGAAATTGCAGGTATTCACCATAATGCTTATCGCTCACTAGGCTCTTCTTTGATTCTTGATCAATCACATACAATTCGTTTTCAGTCACAAAGTTATCAAGGGGCTATTCTTGGCGTTGATCATCTGGTTATTGATTTAAAAGATAAGGATTGTATCTGTGTCAAAATGTCTTCCAAAAAAGCACGTTTTTTACAATATAGAAATGTGTCTTTTACACAGCGTTTAAAAAGGGCATATCTGAATTCATGAAACAATATTGGATTATAGATGAACCTTGTGTTATTGGTGAGTTTCTTTTACGTCATGGAATCAGTCAAAAAGCAATCAAAGCTATTAAAATGAAGGGAGAAATTCTGGTAGATGGAAAACATCAGACAGTTCGATATCTATTGCAGGCTGGCGAAACCCTGACCATTATTTATCCACCAGAAGACAATCATATGGTACCAGTTGAAATACCATTAAAGATTGTCTATGAAGATGATTATTTATTGGTTGTTGATAAGCCTAAGGGTTTGCCTTCGATTCCAACTCGTCAGCATCCCTATTATACTTTAGCGAATGCTTTAACTTTTTATTATCAGCAAATTCATTTGAATTCAACTATTCATCTTGTTAATCGTTTAGATAAAGATACCAGCGGATTAATGATTGTTGCAAAATATCGTTATATTCATGATAAAATCATGAAAGATCTCCAGCATATTGATAGACGTTATCGTGCTCATGTTAAAGGGATAGTCAAAGCGGGTGGAACCATTCGTTTGCCTATTTATAAAGAAGAATTCCAAATGAAACGTATGATTGATAAACGTGGGAAAGAATCTTGTACGCACTATACTGTCAAAGCTATAAAACATGATAGAACCCTATTAGAAATGAAACTTGAAACAGGGAGAACACATCAGATTAGAGTTCATATGGCAGCTATCAATCATCCTTTGATTGGTGATAGTCTATATGGTGATGGTCAGGGCAATTTTGATTTAGATAGTTATATGGTTGGATTTGTACATCCAGTTACAAAACAAAAGATTGTTATAACAAAAAAACAGGTCTGTTATTGAATCACAGATCTGTTTTTCATAATATTATTTTGAGTATTGATATCAATAAATAATGCAACTGCAATCATGTAAGATAAAAGTGAAGACCCACCATAAGAAATAAATGGCAATGTAATACCTGTAATAGGTAATAGACCTAAAATCATACCCATATTCCATATCTGCTGAAACAACAGCATGCCAATGATACCGATGGTCATGAACTTATCTTGCTGATTGGTAGAATCAAGCCCAATCTTTAAAATGATGATATCAAAAGCAACAATAGCCCCAACGGTAATCAAACCACCAACAAAACCATAATTTGTTAAAATAACAGCAAAGATAAAATCGGTCTGCGCTTCTGGGAAGACTTTAATGACAGATTGGAAACCATGTCCAAACCATCCGGCACTTCCATAAGAAAGTAAAGAATTAAACAATTGATATCCTTCTTTGTTGTATGTGCCTTCAGGATCAAGCCATCCATAAAAACGATCAACTTGATGGGAACTTAAAAACTTTTCAAAAATCTCAGGTTGATAAACAAAGAGATAGGATCCTATCAACAGTATAATACCAATCAAGCCAAAACCAAAAATGAACCATTGCTTTCTAAGACCACTGGAAAAAATAACAAAAGCAGCACCAACTAATAAAATCAAAACAACACCCGTATCATTTTGAAGTAAAACAAGTAAAGCAGGGGGAATGACGACTTTCATACATTTCCAGATATATTTGATTTCTGTCTCTGTTGTATGAATGAGATAATAATCATTATGCTCTTTTGTGATTCTCGCTAAGGCGATAACGATGGCAATTTTCATAAATTCTGATGGTTGTATACTTAAAAAAGGAAAGTTAAACCATGAGGTTGCACCCCCAGCCGTATTGACCAGAGGAATAATATGATGACCAGGCCATAATCTTGTATAAATGAAATGCTCGATAGCCAAAATAATTAAGAGAACCATCAATATCCAATAGATGATCCAGATTTTATCATAAATCTGATCTTTCCCTATTTTATATATAATAAAAACCATAACTGCAGAAATTATATAAAAAGCGCCTTGTTTTAACCATAATGTTTCAGGATTTCCAACTTTATTAGAAATCATAGGCGTAGCACTTAAAATAGCAAAACAGCTAATCAATGCCAGAATACAAATGATACAAATCAATGGTTGTTCACGACAGAGTTTTTTGATTTGTTCCATGACATTGCTCCTTTCTTTTTTTATCTTCTTATAGTATACTATAAAAAAGAAATACTTCAATTAAAAAAGGATGTGAAAATATGGATGTTGAATATATTTTTGTTGTGATTGCGATTATTTTGGCTTTGATTTTACTTTATTTTGGATTTATTCATTTTATTAAGAATAAACGTTTAGATCAGGAAATGAAATCAACATTACCAATTGAAGAATTATTACAAGCCCTTGGTGGGAAAAACAATATTAAAGAAGTACGTAGCAGTGCTTCTAAAGTTACAGTTGTATTGGATAATCAACAGCTTGTCGATATTGAAAAAATCAGATCTTTAGGAGCAAGTGGAATTGTTGAAGGAAAAGACAGTTTATCAATGATTTTTGGGAGACAGTCAGAAAATATAGAAGCTGATATGAAGAGATATATAGGATAACCTGTATATCTTTTTTTTTGTAAAGATTTTGTAAAAAAAATCATTTTTTGAAGCATATAAATAGCATTAAAAAAAAGAATCTGTTATATTGTAGTTGTCAAGTTCCAGCGACTCATTTTATGGCAGAAAATTGCGAAAAAAAACAAGTTATTTTATTGTTTCAATAGTATATTAGTGCTATAATGAATGAGAAATAAACAAACAGGGGGTTTAGAAAATGACATTTAAAGAAAAATGGAATGATGCTTGGGATGGTTTCCAAGCAGGGAAATGGAACAAGGAAGTGAATTTAAGAGATTTCATTCAATTAAACTACACACCATATGATGGTGATGATTCTTTCTTGGCTGGTCCTACTCAAAACACAAAAGATTTATGGGCACAAGTTATGGATTTAACTAAGCAAGAAAGAGAAGCTGGTGGAGTTTTAGATATGGATACAAAAGTTGTATCAACATTAACTTCACATGATGCTGGTTATTTAGACAGATCTAAAGAAAAAATTGTTGGTGTTCAAACTGATAAACCTTTCAAAAGATCTTTACAACCATTTGGTGGTATCCGTATTGCTGAACAAGCTTGTGAAACAAATGGATATAAAGTAGATCCAGAAGTTTCTTATATTTTCAGAGAATACAGAAAAACACATAACCAAGGTGTATTTGATGTTTATACTCCAGAAATTAGAGCTTGTCGTTCTTCACATATTATCACTGGTTTACCAGATGGGTATGGACGTGGACGTATTATTGGTGACTACCGTAGAGTTGCACTTTATGGTGTAGATAAATTAATTGAAGATAAGAAAAATCAATTTGCGACAACTGAAAAGAGAATGACTTCTAAAGTTATTCAATTACGTGAAGAATTAAGTGAACAAATTAGAGCTTTAAGTGAATTAAAAGAAATGGCTGCAAAATATGGTTTTGATATTTCTAAACCAGCAACTAACTGCCAAGAAGCTATTCAATGGTTATACTTTGGATATTTAGGTGCAGTTAAAGAACAAAATGGTGCAGCAATGTCTTTAGGACGTACTTCTACATTCATTGATATCTATGTAGAAAGAGATTTAAAGAAAGGATTATTCACTGAAGAAGAAGTCCAAGAATTTATTGATCATTTCATTATGAAATTAAGAATTGTTAAATTCGCAAGAACTCCAGAATATAACTCAATTTTCGCAGGAGATCCAACTTGGGTAACTGAATCAATCGGTGGTGTTGGTGTTGACGGACGTCATATGGTTACTAAGACTTCATTTAGATATTTACATACATTATCTAACTTAGGAACAGCTCCTGAACCAAATATGACAGTTTTATGGTCAACTCGTTTACCAGAAAACTTTAAAGCATTCTGTGCAAAAACTTCAATTGAAACTTCATCAATTCAATATGAAAACGATGACTTAATGAGAGTAACTCATGGTGACGACTATGCGATTGCATGTTGTGTATCTTCAATGAGAGTTGGAAAAGAAATGCAATTCTTTGGTGCACGTGCTAACTTAGCTAAATGTTTATTATACGCTATCAACGGTGGTGTAGATGAAAAAACTAAGAAACAAGTTGGACCAAAATATAGACCAGTTGAAGGTGATTACTTAGATTACGAAGATGTTAAAGCTAAATTTGTAGATATGATGTCTTGGTTAGCTGGTGTATATGTTAACGCATTAAATATCATTCATTACATGCATGATAAATATGCTTATGAAAGAATTCAAATGGCATTACATGATAGAGAAGTTAAACGTTATTTCGCAACAGGTATTGCTGGATTATCAGTCGTTGCTGACTCTTTATCAGCTATTAAATATGCTAAAGTTAAATGTATTAGAGATGAAGATGGTGTTGTTGTTGATTACGAAGTAGAAGGAGATTTCCCTAAATATGGTAACGATGATGACAGAGTTGATGAAATTGCAACTTGGTTAGTTGAAACTTTCATGGCAATGGTACGTTCTCATCATACTTATAGAAATTCTTATCCTACAACTTCAATCTTAACAATTACTTCTAACGTTGTATATGGTAAAGCTACAGGTAATACTCCTGATGGTAGAAAAGCTGGTCAACCATTTGCTCCAGGTGCTAACCCAATGCATGGTAGAGATTCTCATGGTGCTATTTCTTCATTATCATCAGTTGCTAAATTACCATTCAAAGATGCACAAGATGGTATTTCAAATACATTTACTGTCATCCCTGGTGCTTTAGGAAAAGATGATCAAGTTTTCGCTGGTGACTTAGATATCGAATCAATTAAAAACGGAAATCTTGATTAATAGAAAGAAGTGAAAACATGGCTACTCAAAAAGAAATTGATGAACTAGTCAAAATGTTAGATGGTCGCATGAGCTCTGGTTCAGGACATGTTAATGTTAAAGTGAATGAAGATGCTCATATTGAAATGGAAGAAGTCACTGTTGTGTCAAAGATGGATTGTGATAGTGGTGATACTGCTTGTAAGATTCCAAATTTACCAATGGATGACGATGATGAATTTTAAAGGAGGAGAAAATCATGGCTGCAAGTGAACAACAAGTTGAAAATTTAGTTGGAATGTTAGATGCTTATGCTTCAAAAGGAGGACATCATTTAAATGTTAATGTTTTAAACAGAGATACATTACTTGATGCTCAAAAACATCCTGAAAAATATCCACAATTAACTATTCGTGTTTCTGGATATGCTGTTAACTTTGTTAAATTAACAAAAGAACAACAAGATGATGTTATTTCTCGTACATTCCACGAAGCAATGTAATGAGGATGAAAAAGGTGCTGAGTTAAGCACCTTTTTTGATGTTATAAAAGAACGAAGGAGACTTATTTTTAGTGGGATTTTTGAATTGCATCAATAAAACAAATTTCTATGATGTCAATAGACATAGGAAAATGATTATTTATGAAAATTATATATAATGAATAAAAAATCATTTATTGTAATGAGCTGATTCTTATATTTACAAGTTATAGAAAAACAAACGGATTGTTTGTTTTAATGAAGTTCAAGAAAGAAGTGATGGGATGAAGAATAATAAATTAATACAATTATTTGTATCTACACTTTATTTAAGTGCCTTTACTTTTGGTGGAGGATATGTCATTGTGACATTGATGAAAAAGAAGTTTGTGGATACACTTCATTGGATTGATCAAGATGAAATGTTAGATTTAGTGGCTATAGCACAATCATCACCAGGAGCTATTGCGGTGAATGGAGCCATTGTGGTTGGATATAAAATAGCAGATATACCAGGATTACTGGTTTCTATATTAGGAACAGTTATTCCTCCTTTTATCATTATATCTGCCATTTCTGTGTTTTATGAAATATTTCAATCCAATATTTATGTTAAATTGATATTGGATGGAATGCAGGCAGGTGTAGGTGCAGTGATTTGTTCTGTTGTTTATGATATGTCAAAAGATCTTATCAAAACAAAGAGTTGGATGAACAATGCTATTATGATGATTGCATTTGTTGTCACATGTTTCTTTAATGTCAATGTGATTTATGTGATATTGATTTGTATTGCTATAGGGATTGTCAGAACGTTTTATCATAAAGGAAGTGATCATGTATGATTTTGCTGGAACTTTTTTTGAGCTTTTTACAGGTGGGATTGTTTAGTTTTGGTGGTGGATATGCAGCCTTGCCATTGATTCAAAATCAGGTGGTGACATTACATCATTGGTTATCACTGAGTGAGTTTACTGATTTGGTCACAATTTCTCAAATGACACCTGGTCCTATTGCGATTAATTCTGCTACATTTGTTGGTCAAAAAATTGCTGGTATATGGGGAGCTATATTTGCAACCATTGGATGTATACTCCCATCATGCATCATTGTTTCTTTGTTAGCTTATTTCTATTTAAAATATAGAAAATTATCAATGTTACAAGGTATATTAGAAACGTTAAGACCAGCTGTTGTTGCGATGATTGCAACTGCGGGTGTGTCTATATTAGTCAGTGCTTTTTTTGGAGAAAATACAGTCCATACTTTATCATCTATGCGCATTGATATGATGATTATATTTGCAATTGGAATGATTTTATTACAGTATAAAAAGATGGATCCTATATATGTGATGATATTATGTGGTATGATGAAACTGATTGAATATTTGATATTGTAAAGAAAATTTTATCTTTAAGTGGACTAAAAAATGTTTTGAAGTCTACCTTATGAAAAGGAAATTATTGATTATGAAACAATGAGGAATTTAATAGGTGGTATGATTACTTATGCTTCATATGTATGGTTTTAAAGATTATAAGTTTGAAATAATTGTTGATAATGAGTTTTTACTAAAAAGATTTTCTATCACATTTAATGTATTAGATTTGGAAAGTAATGCATTCCAAAATCCTTTAGTTGGCTCTGCCATTATCGTAAAATATGATAGCGAAGATAATACCTAAGTATTAACAAGGCTAGAAATCTTATATGTCATGATATTCTGTGTTGATCGTTTCGAAAATAATTTCTTTGTTTTATTAGATAACCAACATATTAATAGAATCAATGAGATGCTATCTATTCTGTTTGGAAATAATGGGTGGGTCATTTGACCTACCCTTATAAATATAATATATGGATAAGAATGTTTTAAATTTGGTATATAAATGGTATAATTAAAAAAAGGAGTGATTGTAATGGATTTAAATCAAAAAATAGATATAAAAGATTTTCCAAGTTTAAATGACGTTTGCATAGTTCCAAAGAATATTTTAAATGAATTAATCGATTATTATAAATCTAATGAATATATAAAAAAGCATGTAAAAGAGGCAGAAGAAATTGTATTAGATAAGAGAAAAAGTTATACTCATGAAGAAATGATTGCTATATTAAAAAAAGAAGGATTATAGTATGTATAATATCAAATATAATGAAAGTATATTTATATTTGCTCAGGAAAATCATATAGTTATATCTGATATATTGGAACATATAAAAGACAATATCGAAAAATTTCCATATATGTATCCACTATATAATCGTCATGGAGTTAGTAATAAAAATTGTAGAGTTGTAAAAATACCAAATAGAAATTTAGAAATACTATATATTATTTTTGAAGATAATAAGATTGTTGTTATTGAAGATATTGCTTATTTAAACTCATCAGTAAAATTGAAATAATATTTAATCCTATTTAATAGAATTAAATATTATTTTTTTAACTGATAATGATGAGTATATTATTTACATGTTTAAAAGTAGTTATATTATCATTGTTTAAGTTAACAAATTTTATTCTACGCTTACGATAATGTTACATTTTGTTACTTTTTGTTTGAAAAATAAAACATATGAAATGATATTTTATAGAAAATATGTTAAAATAATAAAGAAAGTTGGTGAGATAATGAAAGGATATATTCATTCTTTAGAAAGTTGTGGAACTGTTGATGGTCCTGGAATCCGTTTTGTAGTCTTTTTTCAAGGTTGTCCAATGCGTTGTTTATACTGTCATAACCCTGATACATGGAAACCAAATACGGGAACACAGATGACAGTTGATGAAATTCTCAAAGAATTTAATACAAAGAAAGAGTTTTATAAAAACGGGGGAATCACTTGTACAGGTGGAGAACCCATGATGCAATTAGATTTCCTGATAGAATTATTTGAAAGATGTCGTGAAGAAAATATTCACACATGTCTAGATACGTCAGGGATTACTTTTCATAAAAATCCTGAATATTTAAAGAAATTAGATCGTTTGTTAGCTTCAACAAATTTAATTATGTTAGATATTAAACATATTGATCCTGAAGAACACAAAAAGTTAACTGCACAACCTAATGATATGATATTGAAATTTGCTAAATATGTAGATGATAAGGGTATTGATTTATGGATCAGACATGTTGTTGTTCCAACAATTACACAAAATGATGAATATTTATATCGTTTAGGTCAATTTATCGCAACCCTTAAACATGTCAAAGCTCTAGATGTTTTACCATATCACACTATGGGTGTTGCTAAATATAAGAACTTAGGTATTGATTATCCATTGGAAGGTATTCCACCATTAGATAAAAAAGATGCCGTCACAGCAAGAGAAGTTGTTTTAAAAGGTATGAAAGATGCACTCAATCATAAATAGACACCCCCTGTGTCTATTTATTTTTAAAGGAGAATATTCATGACTATACAGGAATTACAGAAACAATTAGATGAAATGTATGCCAATAATGAATTGGATGAAGCTTATGCTTTTTTAGTTGAACAAGTCAATCTTGCTGTTCAAAGACAGGATAATGCAACGATTTTGTTTTTGCTTAATGAAATGATAGGTTACTTTCGTGTTACTTCACAGTTTCAATCTGGGAATCAGATTGCTTTACAGATATTTAAAATTCTTGACATGTGTGGACTTGAAGAAACGATTGATGGTGCTACATCATATATCAATATAGCGACTTTTTACCGTGTACAGGGAAAATATCAGGAAGCTTTATCGCTTTATCAAAAGACAGAAAAGATTTATCATCATGAATTAGAACCACAAGATGAACTTTATAGTGCCTTTTATAATAATTTAAGCCTGTTATATCAGGAAATGGGTGATTATCAGCAAGCTATTGACATGCAAAAGAAAGCATTGGCGATTGTTGAACAACTGGATGATTATAGAATTGAAGAAGCTATTACTTATACAAATCTTTCACAAATGTATCTCAGTATCAATCAAAATGATAAAGCTCAAAAATGTCTACATCAGGCGATCTCTCTTTTTCAACAATATGGACATCATGATCCACACTACTTTGCTTCATTAGCGACTTTAGCGCAAAGCCATTATATGCAAAAAGACTATGCAAAAGCTTTAGATATTTATCAGCGTGTCTTACATTTAATAGAAAGTGTCTATGGACAAAATAAAGATTATCAGACAATTCAAAAGAATATCGACAGAATTCAAAAAGAAATGAAGACAATCAAAGGTTTAGATTTGTGTGAAGCTTTTTATCAACGATATGGCAGAAACATGATAGAAGAAGAGTTTTCAGAAATCAAACCATATATGGCGATTGGATTATTCGGGATGGGATCAGATTGTCTGGGGTACGATGATGAGATTTCTCATGACCATGATTTTGGACCTGGTTTTTGTATTTTGCTTCCTCATGATATTTATCAGCAGTATTATAAACAGATACAGGCCAGTTATCAAAAGCTACCACAAGAATTCATGGGTATTCAAAGATTAACCTCAGCTCATGGAAATGGAAGAGTCGGTGTTTTTGAAACTGAAAGCTTTTTTAAACAGTTTTTAAGACAAATACCACAAACTTTAGATGATTGGTTATATGCTGATGAAAATGCTCTTTTAGCTTGTACAAATGGACGTATTTTTGAGGACAATTATGGTCAAGTGAGTCAAATCAGACAATATTTAAGTTATTATCCAGAAGATATCCGTATTAAAAAAATAGCCCGTTGTTTAGCTAAAATGGCACAATCTGGTCAATATAATTATGCCAGATGTATGCAAAGAGAAGATGAAGTTGCTGCGACACTGGCATTGAATGAGTTTATAGATCAGACATTATCTCTTCTCTATTTACTGAATAAAAAATATAAGCCTTATTATAAATGGAGTTATTATGGATTAAAAGATTGTACATGTTTACAGGCAGTCACACCACTGCTTTTACAATTGGTTCAATTGCCATCTCAAAAGCAACATTGGCCTCAAAAGAACAATATTATTAATACTGATGATCAAAAAGTTGTGTTGATTGAAAAAATATGTCAGTTAGTCATTGGTGAACTTCATCGACAGGGCTTATCGACAAGTGATGATGATTTTTTAGACAATCACACACTGGAAGTCATGTCACATATTCAAGATGATTGTATACGCATGAAACATGTTATGGAGGGATAGAAAATGGTTGATGAAATTGTACAATTAGAATGGGATTTTTTTCAACAGGTTCATCATATTGATGGCCGTGCCAGCTGTCAGGATGATTTTGAAACATTTTATCTACAAAGAAAAAGTCAGTTTGAAGCTTTTTATCAAAATGTTCAAAAAGCTTGTCTACAAGATTTAAAACTAGCTCAACAAATAGGGAGAAATCCAGTCATGGAAAAATATGCCTATATGATGGAAAGTACGGATCCAGAATATTTTGATACGATTCGAGATCAGTTACCTGCTGTTGATCAACAAAAGAAAGACTTTATTAATGCTTTATGTGATATTGAAGTATCCATGCGTGAAGATATGAATGATCAATATCCTTATTTATTATCTCAAGCCCGTTTCACTCATTCTTTGGAAGATGAAAAAGATGATACCTCATTTGAAACTTATTTAAGAGGTGAATTAATGACTTATAGTGATGAAACATTATATTTATATGGTCAAATGGTTTTGGATATGGTTCAAAAAAATGTTAATTTAATTGAAAAAATATTAATGAATACAGTGAAAGCTTATGGCTATGCCTCTTTAGAAGATGCAAATAAATTTATAATGGATAGTGAAAAGAAATAGAAGTCAATATCAAAATGTGATAAAATAATAGTAGGGAACTAAAAAGGAGGAATATAATCATGAAAATCTTATTGTGTTGTTTGGCTGGTGTAACATCTACTTTGTTTGCTTCAAAATTAAAAGATGCTGCTTCAAGAAAGAGAGTTGACGCAACAGTTTGGTCTGCTTCAGAACATGCAGTAGAATATTCAAGTAATCTTGCTGATGTTATTCTTGTAGAACCTCAATTAAAAGGATCATATGAAAAAATCAAAGCAGACAACCCTGATAAACCAGTCATTTTAATTAGCGATGATGATTTTAAGAATTTCAATGCACAAAAGATTTTTGATATGGCATATGATGCTTGTCAAAAATAATAGGAATAATCAAGAATGAATAGCTTAGCTATCCATTCTTTTTAGATGTGTTATGAAAAAGATTATTTATTGTCTTATTTTTTGTCTTTGTCTGATGGGATGTCAATCAAAAACATTAAGTGAAAAAGAAGATTTAAAAATCATTGTCGCAAGTGATATACATTATTTTTTAAAGGATTATTATCAGGATTGTGAATGGTTTGAAGATTCCATGTTATATGGTGATGGCAAGATGGTCACTTATGGCGATGAGATTGTGGAGGCTTTTGTACAGGCGGTTATCCAGGAAAAGCCTGATCTTGTTGTTTTGACAGGTGATTTAAGCTTTAATGGGGAAAAAGGCAGTCATCAGAAATTGGCTCAAAAACTAGAACAATTAAGAGAAAAGAACATTCAGGTTGCTGTTATACCAGGAAATCATGATATTGATAATATCTATACAAAAGGTTATGGTCAAGATGATTATTTTGATGTGGATAATATTAATGCTAAGGATTTTCAGGATATTTATCAAAATCTAGGTTATCATCTGGCAACTTCGAAACATGATGAATCTTTGAGTTATCGTATTGATTTGAATCCTGATTTTGCCTTGTTGATGATGGATTCGAATGCACATGAACAAACAGAAATGACGCTAGGAGCAAGTGGATTTTTTACAGATTCAACTATGCAATGGTTAGAAAAGCAGCTTCAGGATATTCAAAAAGATGGCAAAACGCCACTCGTTGCGATGCATCATAATTTAGCGATTCACAATGAATTGTTAAATAATGGATATACCATTAATGATCATGAGAAGATTGCAAAACTGTTTTCTCAATATCATGTTCCATTTGTATTAAGTGGACATATACATTGTCAAAATATTAAAACGATTCAAGGAATCTATGATATTGCGTCTTCATCATTATTGGATGCTCCACTTCAATATGGCATTATTGAATTGAATCAGGATCAAATGAACTATCATACCCAGTCATTATCAATTTCAGTCAATGCAGATGAGTATTTTGATACAGTTTCTGCAAATAAATTCGGTAAATCTTTACAGGGAATATCAGATACTCAAAAAAGAACAGCGATTCAAGATGTATTAGTGAAAGCCAATCGTTACTATTTTACTGGTAACATCAATCAATATGTAGATGAACTTCGCTCTAGCGATGGTTATCAATATTTACAAAATGAAGATTTAAGTTTTTATCAACAGTATTTAGAAAGTATGTTAAAGGAAACAGAATCTTCACAGTCATTACAATTATCACTTACAATGAAGAAATAACTTTTGACTAGAAACAAGTTGTGATAAAATAAAAGAAGATAATAAGGAGGAAGAAAAATGAGATTAGGTGCAATTGAAGCCGGTGGAACAAAGTTTGTTGTTGCGATTGGAGATGAAAATGGAAATGTTTTAGAAAGAGATTCTTTTCCAACAACAACACCACAAGAAACAGTTGAAAATATTTTTAAATTTTTTGATGGAAAGGACATTGAAGCTTTAGGATTAGGATGTTTTGGACCTATTGATCCTGATTTAAAGAGTCCAACATATGGATATATTACAACAACACCTAAACCAGGATGGACAAACTATAATATTGTAGGAGCTTTGCAGGAACATTATCCAGATTTGCCAATTGGTTTTGATACAGATGTGAATGGTGCAGCACTTGGTGAAGCATACTTTGGTGCAGCCAAAGGATTAGATAGTGCTTTATATTTAACAATCGGAACTGGAATTGGTGGAGGAGCCATTGTGGAAGGAAACCTTGTTCATGGTTTACTACATCCAGAAATGGGACACATGATTCTAGAACAAAGAGAAGACGATACTTATAAAGGAAAATGTCCATATCATGGAACTTGCTTTGAAGGTTTAGCAGCAGGACCAGCCATTGAAGAAAGATGGGGAATAAAGGGAAGTGAATTACCTGAAGATCACCCTGCATGGGATTTAGAAGCATGGTATATTGCTCAGGCATTAGCAATTTATGTTTTAACAATTTCACCAAAGAAGATTATTTTAGGTGGAGGAGTTATGCATCAAAAACAATTATTCCCAATGATTCATAAATATCTTCAAGAAAGATTAAATGGTTATGTTCAAAAAGATGAAATTACAACAGATGCTATTCAGGATTATGTTGTATATCCAGGATTAGGAGATAATGCAGGTGTTTGTGGTGCATTAGCACTTGCAAAAATGGCTAACGAAAGATAAGGGAGTTCATCCCTTTTTCTTGTTTTTAAGACTTGACAGCATATTTTTCCAGTTATAAAGTATAGAATAAGAAAATGGAGGAAATCAAATGAGTAAAAAATTATATAGATCAAAACGCGATGTCATGGTATGTGGTGTCTGTGGTGGAATTGCTGAATATTTTGACATTGATCCTACAATTGTCAGATTAATTGCAGTTGCGCTTATTTTAAGTTGGGGTACAGGTCTATTTGCTTATTTAATAGGTGCTGTTATTATCCCTAAAAATCCATATCAATAATAGGATTGATTTCACTTTTAACAATAAGGTATTCTATCTTATTGTTTTTTATTTGATAAAAAAAGATATCCTCAAGGATATCTATAAAAATAATATATCAGATCTGTTTTGATTTTATGATTTTTTATGAAAAATTTAACTTCAGTTAAATGTTGGTAATTGATTTTAACTCCATAAAAACGGTGTTAAAGCCCTTTAAAATAAAACATGATATTTTCATCAGTGCTATACTTATATCGAGGTGAA
>NZ_NFLY01000016.1:0-50808 GCF_002161155.1 Massilimicrobiota sp. An105 | reverse complement strand
TTTATACATCTATTATAACATATACTGTCTAATAAAAAAAGAGAAAAACATCGAAATAATCAATATTTTTCCAATTTCTGTATTATAGATGTATAATTCTAGTAGAAGTTAACGATATACTTATAGATTTATTTTTGCAAGCGATTTCATCATTTTTTTCGTTTTATTTTTTATTATCCTTAATATAAGTCCCTTATAAAATTCACAGAGCAAATAAAAAAAGAGATAGTTTTCCTATCTCCAAAAATTTGCATTTCCACTACCAAGAGAAACAACTTCAAATTTAGTATTATGTGAGGTGCCACCACCAAAATATCTTTTCCCAGAACCTTCACTACCATTAAAAATATCTATTTTATTTCCCTTAATAGCACCACCACGATCTACAACAATTCCATAAATAGTCCCTGCTGTATTTAAATTATGATTAGAAATCTTAATCACAGTTCCAAATGGAATAGATCGATCAGCAGCCAAACAATAATATTTCTTTCCTTTATAATATAAGTAAGGTGAGTTGGTATTATTGACTCCACTCGTTGGGGATAATTTCACACCAGATGAAGATGTTCCTCCACATCCTGTACAATCTCCACCATATATTGTCAATCTACCTGTAAAAGTTGTACCTTTTAAAACACCACCATATTGAATAATTTTATCCACTGGCTTTTCAATAATTTCTTCTTTAATCATTTGTTTATTTGTTTCTTTTCCATTGGCATAAGTGAAAAGATAAGTTCTTTTTGCTTTTCCATCTTTTCCTTTTTGAACAACTGTTTTTGTCCAGCTTCCACTACCTTTGGTTTTTGTTGAGTATGGTATTTTCTCTATTTTTTCTACTGTTTTTGTTTCAACTCTTGTGATTTCAATATAATCATCTTGTTGAACAATCTCTTCTTTATCTTTATTTAAAGTATCTTTTGTATCTAACTCAACATTCAATTCATTTAAGACATTTGATACTGTATCCTGCTTGACCAAATAATCTTTTTCTTCCTGCAATCCATCTTTTAATGTAATGTCTACAGTCGGAATAAAATTCGTAATCTGATTGACGGCTCCAGATGATACAGTTGCTAACATAATAACAACGTATACAACCGCCATTGCTAAAATTCCTTTTGTTCGGCTATCAGCCGAGACAATCGCCTCTTTAGCTTTGTTTAACATAAAATATCCTCCTTATTTAATCCCAAACATTTTTTTGGCATTAAATGTTGTGATTCTAGCAACGTCTTCTATCTCCATGTTCTTTAGCTTTGCTATTTCCTGGGCAATATACACAACATTTGCTGGCTCATTCAACTTTCCTCGAAATGGGTGAGGTGTTAAATAAGGGCAGTCCGTTTCAATCATCAAATGATTTATATCAATTGATTTCGCAACTTCCTTAGGGACTTTTGCATTCTTAAATGTCACGGGTCCAGCTAACGATATTTCAAAACCTATATCAACATATCGTTTTGCCATTTCAGCCGATCCACTATAACAATGCATAATGCCATAATGTGCAGTTTGTTTTAAGATATTGTAAGTATCTTCATAGGCATCTCTAGCATGAATCACAATGGGCTTTTGATATTTTTTAGCAATTTCAATTTGCTTTACAAAAATATCTTTTTGCTTTTCATGAGGAACTTCTTCCCAATAATAATCTAAACCTATTTCTCCTAAAGCCACTACACATGGGTCTTGAAGCAATTTTTCAATTTCATTTAAATCTTCATCAGTTGTATCCTTACAATCATTAGGACTTATTCCGACTGCTGCATAGATAAATGAATACTCATGAGCTATCTCAACAGCCTTCTTTGATGACTCTAAATCATATCCTACAACAACCATATTTTCGACTTGATGATTTAAAGCATTTTGAATAAATTGATCTCTATTAGGATACAATTGTTCACTATTTAAATGTGTATGTGTATTGAAATACATCTCCATCACCCTGAGGCATAATAACAAATATTTAAAGCTTTGTCAAATTTCTAAATAAAGCAAATACTATTTATTCTCATTTTATCGACATTTTTCTTATTCACAATTCCATATATTTGTCATTATAACAAACATCATTCTATACTCTTTTGAAATATTCCAATCTATAAATATTTGTCAAAAAACGTTGAAATCACCAACATCATATTTATAGTATGTCTATTTCACAATTATTTAATCAAATTCTCATAACAAAATAAAAAGGAGATTCTTCAATCTCCCATCAATCACTATTCACCCTTAAAATCAAAATGTTGGAATACATCACTGACAGGTAAATCATTTTCAATACTTTCAATTGTATATGCTAATAATTCAGCTACACTGATTTGTACTAATTTATCAAAACGTTTTTCTTCTGGAATAGCAATTGTATCTGTAATAATAACTTCTTTTGCGACACAATCTTTTAATCTATCTACTGCCGGTCCTGATAATACACCATGAGTACAAGCAATATAAACATCTTTAGCACCTTTTTCTTTTAAGACTTGTGCTCCAGCTACAATTGTACCAGCTGTGTCAATCATATCATCAATTAAGACACAGTTTTTACCTGCAACATCCCCAATAATACCCATAACTTCAGCAACGTTTGGTTTAGGGCGTCTTTTGTCAATGATAGCAATTGGACAATCCAATGCTTCTGACATTTTTCTAGCACGCGTTGCTCCTCCATGATCTGGTGATACAACACATAAATCTTCAATATTTTTATTTTTAATATATCTACAAATAAGAGGTAAAGCTTCCATTTCATCAACTGGAATATCAAAGAATCCCTGAATTTGACGTGCATGTAAGTCTACTGTCACAACTCTATCAACCCCAGCTACTGTTAATAAGTCAGCAACTAAACGTGATGTAATTGGTTGTCTTGGTTTTGCCTTACGATCTTGTCTAGCATAACCAAAATATGGTATAACTGCTGTAATTTCTTTTGCTGATGCACGTTTTAAAGCATCAGTTAAAACTAAAATTTCCATTAAGTTTTCAGTCACTGGATTTGATGTTGATTGTACAATAAAGACATCTTTTCCACGTACTGATTCTTCAATTTCAACTAAAATTTCACCATCTGCAAAATGATGAACTTTACTTTTCCCAACTTCTGTCCCTAAAATATCAGCCATTGAATGAGCTAATTCCTGATTAGATGATAAAGCAAATATTGTTATGTTATTTTTCATTTTTACCCCATATTCTCCTTATTTTTTATTTTTATTTCGTCTTTCGTATTCTTTTTCACGTATTTCTTTTAATATCTTACTATAACCTTGTTTATTTTCCTGTCTAGCTCTCGCAATTGCCATCGCATCTTCATCAACTTCTTTAGTAATTGTTGATCCTGCTGCAATATATGCGTTCTTTCTCACTGTGACAGGAGCTACTAAATTGGTATTACATCCAATAAAGACATTATCTTCAATCTTTGTGAGTGATTTATTTTTACCATCATAGTTAGATGTAATTGTTCCACAACCAAAGTTAACATCTTGACCAACCTGAGCATCTCCTACATAAGTTAAATGTGAAGCCTTGCTTCCTGCACCAAAGTCAGCTTTTTTCATTTCTACAAAGTTACCTAAATGTGCATTCTCATGAATATGACAATTTGTTCTCAATCTTGCATATGGTCCAATATCTACACCACTTTCAATAATTGAATCACTTAAAACAGAGAATTTAATTTCAACATTATCTTTAATTTCCATATTTGTAAATTCACAATATGGTCCAATATGACAATGACTTCCAATCACTGTTTTCCCTTTAATAATACATCCTGGTTCAATAATTGTATCGTGTCCAATCACAACATCTCTACCAATATACGTATTAGATGGATCAACAATCGTCACTCCATTTAAAAGATGTTCACGATTAATACGATCTCTTAAAAACTGTGTTGACTGAGCTAATGCTACGCGATCATTAATACCACCAACTTCATCAAAATCATCAATCTTATAAGCATCTACTTTTAAACCTTGATGATTCATGATTCCAATAACATCAGTCAAATAATACTCATTTTGTGCATTATCATTTGTCACTTGACTTAATGCTTCAAATAATGCTTTATTGTCAAAACAATATTCTCCAGTATTCATTTCTGTAATATCTTTTTGACTTTCTAATAAATCTTTAAATTCCACAATTCCTGTGACTTGACCATTTTCTTTAATAATTCTTCCATAATGCGTACTTGGATCACAATCAGCACTCATAATTGTTGCCTGATTATGATGTTCTTGATGATACGCAATAAATTCTTTTAATGTTTCTTTACGAATCAATGGTGCATCACCACATAAAACAAGAGTCATTCCATCTCGATTAGCTAAAATATCTTTAGCCTGCAATACAGCATGACCTGTACCAAGTTGTTCTGTTTGATCAACAAAAGTGACATCATCCACAATTGCTTTCACTTGATCAGCTTCGTGACCAACAATCACAATTGTTTCATCTACACCTAAAGCCTTTAATTCATCTACAACATGATTAATCATTGGCTTATATAATACTTCATGTACTACTTTTGGTTTATCAGACTTCATTCTTGTGCCTTTACCAGCAGCCAATACAATAGCATATACTTTCATTTTTTTCTCTCCTTATCGCCACTATTCTAACAAAAAAATATATAAAAAAAAAGAGGAAACAGGGAAATACTTATGTTCATACCCATATTTTTCCATACTTTTTTACAAAAACAAAAGTTAGTTGTTTATAACTTCAGTGAATCCTTATTTAAAATCTCTGTTTTTCTGACAAAAGCATATCTATTCAAAAAGAACTGATACCCTTTTTCTAACAACTCCTGATCTTGAGTTAAACCAAATACACAAGAACCACTTCCAGACATTAAAGCGCCATCAAACCCTAATTCTTTCATTTCTTCTTTAATTTTTAATATATCAGGGACTATCTTTAAAGATGGTTCTTCTAGAGTGTTTCCTAAACATTTGACAACCCCCTGATAGTCATTATTTTCAATAGCTTCTTTCATATCCATGATTGGAGGATGCTCAGCATTTTTTAAATCTAACATACCAAATGATTTTTTTGTTGATACTCCTTTTTTAGGTTTAACCAACAGTACATAACAATGAAAATCTTTTGAAATAAATTCAAGCTTTTCTCCAATTCCTTTCACTAAAGCTGTTTTTTCATAAATACAAAATGGTATATCTGCTCCTACTTCTTTACCAATATCAGCTAATGTTTCCAATGATAAATTCAATTGAAAGATTTGGTTCATCGCTTTTAAAACAGCTGCACCATCCCCACTTCCTCCAGCGAGTCCTGCTTGTGTAGGAATATGTTTATAAATATGAATCTTGACTCCATAAGGAATTTGATAACGTTCTATGAGTAACTGTGCAACTTTATACATGATATTTCTTTGATCAGTTGGCATACGATTGGTATTTGCAGTAATTTGAATACCATGATCAATCTTTTCAATATAAATTAAATCATGTAATGTAATAGGTGCCATGATCATCTCTAAATCATGATACCCATCTTCTCTTTTTCTGACAACATCTAATGCTAAATTGACCTTTGCATAAGCTCTTATTTTCATTTCTCTCATCCTCTCGTTGGATATATTTTTCTTGCGACACCTCTTGTATCAATACCACCCATACCACTTTGTTTATGCGATGTATGATTGATAATATCTTCAATATCACAATAATTTCTCACACTCTCATTAGCAACCAGACTGGCAATATAAACAGGATCTAAAGCATGAATATTCATACGTTTAGGACTGGAAGCAAAGTTAGCTCCACTCGCCAGTAACATTTCATAATAAGATTGACATGCCCCAGCAATAATAATTAAAGCATCTTTATCACTTTGATATAAACGTGCTTTTTTCACTGCTGCCATATAATCTAAAGAATGTTGATAATTCTGTCCTATACTTTTATCGGCATTCTTTCTTAATGCATCATGTCCAGTAATGACTAAAATCTGAGGCTTGTGTTTCTCTAATAATTCTATCACTCGATCAGGCATCTCACTTTCTTTCATATAATAACAATCAGCCCTAATCTTTAATTCCTCATATTTCTTTTGACACATCTTCAAATATTTTTCATCACCATCAAGATGTAAAACTTTTCCTCTAATCACTGGATGTCTTTCCATCACAAAGCCATCTTCTAGCTGTGGCTGAACTTCACTCAACTCTAAATCATCCAACTCACTATCTGCAATCAATCTCAGTTCCACACCTCTTAAATAATAAATATTATCTTTAATATCAAAAATCTCAAATAATATATCACGATTATATTTTTTCCTGACAACATAATCTCCAATTTTCATAAACCTCACCCATATATCATATGAATTTATAAATAATGTGTGAGTTTTATATAATCTTCAACACTTAATTGTTCTGGTCTTTTTTTCAAATCAATACCACATTCATTTAATATGTTTTCTGTATTTTCTAAAAACAATCCTTTTAAATTATTATAGATTGTTTTTCTTTTTTGTGTAAAAGCCTGTTTTAAAATCTGTGTTAAAAGTGGGTTATATGTCTTTTCCATCATAATAGATAAAATTGCACTATCTACTCTTGGAGCAGGTGAAAATACATTTTTAGAAACTGTCATATCTAAAGAAGCTTGACCTATACTTTCAATCATAAAAGTTAATGGACTATGATAAGATGCATCTGTTAATTTCAGTGCCACTTCTTTTTGAACCATAACATGTATACTATCAACATTAGCCTGAGAAGTGATAATATGTTCTAAAATATCTGATGTAATATAGTATGGTAGATTTGCTACAATACAAATCTTTGAATATTGTTGTCTATAATGATTAACTATTTGTTTTAAATCAACTGTTAAAAAATCTTGAAAAATAATCTCTACATTTAAACATTCATTTAATGATTCTTCTAAAACAGCTTTTAATCTTGTATCAATTTCATAGCTCACAACATGTCCCGCCTGATAAGACAATTGTTCTGTTAAAGCTCCTATTCCTGGACCAATTTCAATAACACAAGTTTGTTGATCAATAGGCGTACAAGCCACAATTTTTTGAATGACATTTAAATCTATTAAGAAATTTTGTCCAAACTTCTTTGTGGCTTTCATATTGTATTTTTCTAATAAATACATTGTATTCGCTTTTTTTGCTATATCTTTCATTCTCTCACCTAAAACTTATTATAATCTAATTTCATCTAAAAGAAAAGCAACCTATTTCAAGCAATCAAAAAAGTATCAATCTTAACCCAAAGTTTTGAATGATACATTTTTAAAACTGACTTCAACTCCACATTATTTGAGAATTGATTTTTTGATTAAAATATATTTAATAGATGCATATAGAATTGTCGCTAATGCTATAATCAAAAAGAAATAATGAGATACAAATCCTAGAAAAGTATTTGTATAATTTGAAAGGGGAAAGATTGAAAAAAAGATAACAAATAAACAAGCTAAAATACAACCATGTTGAAATTGTAATTGTGCATCTCTTATCAAATCTTCTCTTGTGACTTTTATCTGTGATATTAATGAAGCTTGATCTGTATAAAAAATAAATTCACCGCTATTTCTAAAACTGACAGGCACATTTGTAAATAATGTCCATCCCTGATCTTTCATATCTTGAATATATGTCTTTTCTAAAGAATCATCTTCGAATCTTTGATATTCAACAAGATATCCAATCTGTTTTTTATCTGATTTTTTAAAAGTAAACACCAGAAAATGTAATGGTGGAAATAATATAAATGGAACGATTGATTTTAAACAATAGCCTTTTGAAGCTTTTTTATTGATATATCTTTGAATAGCCGTCATGCTCATATCCGTTTTTATACAAAACATATCAATCCCTTGTCTTTATAATTTATAATAATTGAATATGACTTTTATAGGCTCTACCAATTTGTAATGTTTCATCATTCTTTAATAAAACATGATCAGAAAAAATATTTTGAATCCATTGTTTATTGACAATAAATGATTTATGAATTTGGATAAACTGTGATGATTGAATTGTATCTAGAAAAGCTTTTAAGTTTTTTCTTTCTACCATTGTGCCATTAATAGAATGAATAATAATAGAATGTCTTAATGATTCTACATAATAGATATGTGATAAACGAATTTGAGATATAATTCCATTTCTCTGGTATTGATAGTATTGAAATTTATCCTGAATATCATGAAGCATAGTCGCTTCATACTTTTTGAAGTCTTCTGTTAATGACTCTTTTGAAAAATAAAGATTCACTTTTAATCTCATACATTCACTAATCAAATCATAGTCTTTAGGACCAATCACATAGTACAATGCATAATCAAAATGCGGTTGATCTTCAATCAGTTTTAAATCTTCTCTTTGGTGAATTTCAAAAATATAAATATCCTGATGCGTATTTTTTGAATAAGGAACAATTTGATATTCTAACTGTTCTTTTTGAAAGAACTTTTCAAATGATTGTTGAATCACTTGATTATTTTTTGAAGAAATGCTGACTCTAATCATTTTGATTGCTCCTTATCTATTCTTTCTAAGTAATAAGAAAGATGTTCATGAGAATGTAACGCATCCAAGATATGATAACCATCTTTAAAATGAATACCTTGTTCCTTCATAAAATCTACAGCCTGATTAAAATCCTTTCTGCCTGATAATGTTAAAGCTATAAAGCTATATATAGAGCCATCATACATATGCACATGAAACCAGACATCATAACCAATGGCTCCATAAGGTAAACGTGGAACTTTCGCATATGTGATAGCGATATAATCAATCTGACTGAGTTCTATTGTCATTTGATATTCTAAACGATGCGTATGCAAAAGATGTTTAAAGAAAGACGAAATCTTCATCAACATATTATCATGATAAGTATATTGTAGTGTCTTTTGATTAACTTTCCACATCAGTTCACAATAACTGATACCTGGAAAAACAATAAATACACCTATCAAAATAATGATAACTCCCACAATATTCATACCTTGCCAAGCTGTACTCATACATAATGTCAATCCAACAAAACAAATAGCCACTAATACTGTAAAAGCTGTTTTTAACTTAGGTTTACCAACAACATATTTCATAAGTCATCTCTCCTTTTCCATATCAATTTAAAATCTCATTCTAAATAATTCATTATGAGCATTGAAAACTTCAAATTCATCATCTTGACAGTTCAAATGCTCCACAACAAATGCTTTGATTTGTTCTTTAGATAAAGAGGACCAACCTCTCACTGATTTTTGACCATAATGAGTCCATCTTCCCATTTGATTGAATACTTTCAAAGAAATATTATCTGTATTTTTAAAAACAATAAAATAATCAAATTCTGTGTTTTCATCTAAATGCAATTGAAAAGTGCCAAGAAACGGTTTTAATTTGGATAGAAATGTTTTTTTCATATTTCCTCTCTCCTTTCACTTTTCATTTTATGCCTTTTTATACCATTGTAAATAGATATGACACCAACGACATCTTATAGACTTATTCTACTTTATTTTAGAGTTGAAATCATTTATAATTTGTTGTGAGGTAAAACATTATGGATAGAAAAGAGAAAATTATTGAAGAAATCAAAAAAAGCGATAAGCCTATATCAGCATCTACACTGGCCAAAAAACTTGGCGTTTCCAGACAAATCATTGTCGGTGATGTGGCATTAATACGTGCCAGTGGAACCAATATTATTGCGACACCAAGAGGTTATATATTAGATTCTAAACAACAAAATCAAACTTATACCATTGCGGTCAATCACTCTCAAGAACAAATGGCTGATGAATTATATACGATTGTGGATTTAGGTGGATGTGCTATTGATGTTATTGTGGATCATCCTGTCTATGGACAACTCACTGGTAAATTACATTTATCATCTCGTTATGATGTTGATCAATTTATAAAAAAAGTCAATAACAATCAGGCTAAACCTTTAAGTCAATTAACTGATGGTTTGCATTTACACACGATTCAATGTCCAAATGAAGACACATATCAACGTATTGTCAGTGCGTTAGATGAAAAAGGATATTTATTTAAGAAGGAGATTTAATTCTTCTTTTTTTATTGACACATTTTCTTTTTTGAATATAATAGGTCATAACATGTGTCTTGACACATTAATTGACAAGGAGATGTAGAAATATGAAATCACATAAACATATGCAAGTACTCGTTTTAGCTTCATTATTAATTGCTGTAGGAACAGTCATTCCTATGTTAATGCCTAAAATTATTGTTGGACCAATGTCTTTTACCTTAGCTTCACATGTTGCGGTCATGATAGCCATCTTTATTAGTCCAGCAGTAGCCATTGCTGTTGCTTTAGGAACAACACTTGGTTTCTTTATGGCAGGTTTTCCATTTGTTGTTGTCATGAGAGCTCTTACTCATGTCATTTGGGCTTATTTAGGTGCAAAATATGCGCAAAAGAATCCACAAATCTTTGAAAAACCAATCAAAACATTACAGTTTAATATTGTGATTGCATTGATTCATGCCATTGGAGAAATGATTATTGTGATTCCTTTCTATTATGGAAATGGAATGGATATCCAAATGTTCTGTTATATGATTTTTGGTTTAGTAGGCTTAGGAACTATTATTCACAGCTCTATTGATTTTTGTATCACTCTTCCTGTATGGAAGGCTTTAAGTCAAAGCAGAGTTATCACTGGTGTTTCACAAGTGAAAAAAATCAATCTTATTAAAAACGCATAAAAATAAGCATATAATCATTGAAGGTTATATGCTTTTAATTTATTAAGAATATCTTGTTTTGTAATGGATGCCATATTTAATCTTTTGAATAATGTTTTCGCATTTCCATAACCTAGATGAAACAAATCATAAATAGCCAATCTTTTTTGTTTATCACCAATAATATCTAAAGAAATAAATTCTTCCCATGTCAATGATTGACTTTCTTTAGAAAAGCTCACAACATTTTCTAATGCCTGTATAATGGCTTCTTCTCTTGCTTCAGCAATCCCCAATTTCTTTTTTCCAATAGCATCTTTTTTATCTACAAAAGCCTGCTTAACATGAGGAACTCTTTCCATAATCATATTTCGAATACGCATACCAGGATAATCAGGATCAGTCAAAATAATAACTCCTCTTGTTTTTTCTAATTCCTCAATCAAGTCCAATGTTGCTTCATCTAAAGCTAAACCATGTGTTTCTATTGTATCTGCATCAAATAATTTTTGAATCACTGCTGTGTCTGTTTTTCCTTCTACAACAATCACTTCTTTGATTTTTTTCTTCATTCTTCTTCACCATATTCATTATACTATATTTTTATCATTTTTCATTGTCAATAAAGCACTTTTATCAGTATAATATGGTGACAAGGGGTTGATATCATGAAAAAATATAAATATTTGTTATTTGATGTAGATGGAACTTTGTTAGATTTCAACAAAGCAGAAGAACAGGCACTTATCAATACATTTCAAAAATATAATATTGTCCTCACTGAACAGATGAATCAAAGATATGAACAAATCAATAAACAGTTATGGAAAGATTTTGAGAATGGACTCATTGATAAAAAAACAATTGTTTATACACGTTTTGTTCAATTATTTCAAGAATTTGGTATTGATGAAGATGGCATTGTTTTTGAAGATGATTATCAGGATGCTTTAGGTGAAGGATATTTTCTTTTGCCTCATGCTAGAGATATACTTGAAAAGCTTTATCAAAAATATCCATTATACGTTGTAACAAATGGTGTATCTAAAACTCAATATAGTCGTTTAAAAGGAACACATATTGATCAATATTTTCAAGATATTTTTGTATCAGAAGATATTGGTTATCAAAAACCAACTCGAGAATACTTTGATTACTGCTTTAAAAAGATGAAAAACATAGATTTAGATCAAACTTTAATTATTGGCGATTCTCTATCTAGTGATATCCAAGGTGGTATCAATGTAGGTATTGATACTTGCTGGTATAATCCTCATTGCATTGAAGAGCCTCAGGATATGAATATCACCTATATCATTCAGGATTTAAGAGAATTGCTGGACTTATTATAGTTGAAGCTTACAGCGTGATGCTGTAAGTTTTTTTATCATCAAATCATCATATCATAATGCCATATAAAAAGTCCTGTATTTCTACAAGACTCATACATTTATTTTAAATTTCTAAAAACATCTAATACATCTTCTGATAGACCATCTGACACAATAACCATATGATCATTCACTTCTACTTTTTTCTTATCATCACCAATTGTCTTTTCACTCATAATACGATTGAATTCATCACCATCTTCATAACGATACACATCAATGTTTCCATTATCTGTTACATAGCGATATCCTTCTACACCACCAACACTTGTTGCATCTAATACATTCTTAGATGAATAAGTAATATTTCCTTCCTTAAGTCCATTTTCAAATCGCGTATACCAATCATCTGTTTGATTCATTGTCGTATTATTGTTGTTGTTTTCATTTTCTGTGACATTTTCAGTTGAACGATTGTTATTTGCTGTATCGTTTGGTGTATCTGTCTGACTGCTACATCCAGTAAAGAATGACATACATAAAAGCAAAACTAAAATTTTCTTCATATTCTTACCTCCACATACATAGCATGGACAAAGATTCTAAGAATATACAGAATTTATAGAAATAATCATATATATAGAGATATTTATTTTCTCTTGTAAATTATCGGTTCGTCAAATCCAAATACTTTTTTTCCACGAACTTCCATTGATTCATCAACTTCTAAATAATCTTCACAAAATCTTTCAAATAAATGAAATTTTAATACCGGTGAAAACATACTGTCACTTCCACCTTCCCATACTTTCCCAGTGTAATGATAAATCGCTGGTGTAAATTTTTCTGATAAATTTAATCTTTTATAAGATACTTCTTTCATTTGCTGATACGTAAAACTATCTTTATCATATCCATCAGGTAATTCATAAGATGTTAATTGAACATCTTGTCCTTCTTGAGTGAATAAAAACAAATGTGGTGTCGCACGTGTTTGTCCATCCATCGTATAATAACTTTCTTCAACCATAAAAATTCCCTGAAAATCATCTGGAAGATCTGTTATCTTATCATTACAGATCGTATTGACATGACGCGCATATGGATAAGCAATTCCTGCTTTTTCTTTTTGTTCAAATTGTTCCTGATTATCAAAATTTCCTGTTAATACACTCATAAAATGATTTAATTCTTTCATATTGTTTCTCCTTATCTCCTTAATATTTTATCTTTAACTAAAAACATAGCTGTAATACCTGGAATAAAAACACTACCCACAAATGACATCACTATATAAATAATCATTTGTGAACTTCCTATACTACTAATAACACTATATATAAATGAAAATACATAACATATACATGTTAAATAAAATCCACGTTTGTCATTTCTCAACAGTAGCTCAATTAATCCTATAATAGCAACTATTGCTAAAACAACACTTATCCATCTTGCTTCAACAACATTTATACATGTTGTAAGTGCACAGATGGCTATTGCAACAAGCAACCATATCTTTGTCTTCTTTTCCAAATCTATTCTCCTTCTCTTGTGATTTTCTTTAATATGTTGATCATCTGTTGGCGTTCATCATAACTTAATGACTTTAATATTTGTTCATCCCATTCATGAAATAAATCTTGGCTAAAATGAAAAACATTTTCACCTTCCAAAGTCAAACATAATATTTTTGCACGTTTGTCTTTTTCATTTGGTTTTTGTATTAAAAAACCATTATCTACAAGTTTATTGATTGTACGATTCAAATGACCAGCATCTAATTTTAAAGCCTGCGAGATTTCACTAGGCGAACATGACCCTTTTTTACCAATATAAATAATGATATATAATTGACCATAACTTACACCTATTTCATTTAATCGCTCACTACAATATTTTGTAAATTGCTTTCTTAAAAGCGTTATATAAAATGCAAATGAATCAGTCATAAATCCCTCCTGTTTACTTGACTAAGTCAAATATATACCATTTAATTGACTTAGTCAAGTATTTTATAATATAAAAGACTTACATTGTTAGATATTCATGTAAGTCTTTCCTTTCTTATTCATTCACTTTTTCAAAAGCTTCAGGTATAAGATGTTTATCTTCTTTATTTTTAAAACGATAATAAAGATTTGTTAATAATGAACAAATGATAAATATACCTACAAAAACAATCATTTCTGTTGATATGGATGCATTAGCCATACTAATGACTTTTCTAAATCCATTCACACTATAAGTATAAGGTACAAATGGATGAATCACTTGATAAAAGAGACTTGATGTTTCTAATGGATATGTTCCTGCTGATCCACCAAGATTGATAATCATAAAAATGAGTAGTAAGAATTCTCCAATATACCCAGTTGTGAGTGATAACAACATCACAAGTGACATAAATGCTGCAGAAACAATAATTGCGAAAAGATATGTCATCAATAATTGTTGAGGTTCAAAACCACATATCCACCTCAAACTTGTAATTAAAACGATTGCTGCTAATGTAGAAATACTATACATAACAGAGGCTTTTGATAACCAATATTTGACAGGTGATGAAGCTTGGTTTATACCTTCTCTGATTGGATACATCAATGTCAAAGCCAATGCAGCAACATATAATGCTACGCTCATCATATAGGGTGCCATCGCATGCCCATTATTTTCTACAACTGAAATCTCTTGATGTGATGTCTCTACAGGAGCTGACATCATATCTAAAGTCTTATCATCGATATCAAGACTTGCTTTTTTTACACCATCAGCTAAACTTTCATCTAAAGTTTCGAGTCCATTTTGTAATGTCTGTAAACCTGAACCCAATGTTTGAGAGCCATCACTTAACTGTTGTGATCCATCTTTGATTTGGGTAGAACCGTCACTTAACTTAGCAGAGCCGCTTATTAATGTATCATTATTGGATACGATTTTTGAAGTTCCTTCATATAATGCTTTTGCTCCTTGATCTAATTGTTGAATGCCATCGATAAGTGCTGGTGTCTGTTTTTGAAGAGCTAATAGCCCATCATTCATTTGTTGACCCCCATCTAATAACGCTTGACTTTGACTATTCAGTGTTTCTAAGCCACCATAGACTTGTGTTACACCGTTCATATAAGTTTCAAAGCCAGGTTTCAATGTTTCTTCTACTGAATTATTTAAAGATTCTAATCCTGTTTGTACTTTTTGACTTCCTGCTTCTAATTTCTGTGTATTCTCATAAACTTGTGTTAATCCTGAACTTAATTGATGAATTGCTTCTTGATTTCCACTTGTGACAGTTTTTACCAATTCTGTATATGAATAATGCGTTAATAAATATTGAGCAGTTTGATTATCCTTAGCAATAAGATTAGCTTCATCCATGCTCAATGACCTATTCATCCATGTCTGAGCAATGGTTGGATTTGTAGTAAGTATTTGATTTAATAATGTTGTTGCCTGATTCAAAGAATCATTTGCTTGATTTGCTGAAGATATTTTATTCATATTATCAGATGATAAATTATTTTTTAATTGTTGATCCAACTGTGTTAAGCCTTGTAAGACTTGCTTATTTCCATCAACAAGCTGATGAACACCTTGATTGAGGCTATCTATTCCATTATTTAATGCTTCATTGTTTTCAATAAGTTTCTGTGTCCCCTGATAAGTTTGTAAAACACCATTTGTATATTTTTGGAGACCTTCATTCAATGAAGAAGAACCCGTTGCAAGCTGTTGAACACCATCATTTAATGGTTTTGTTGAATCATTGAATGTATCTAAACCTGTTTTTAAGGAATAAACGCCATCATGAACAGTCAATACACTATCTGTATAATCTTTTAACCCCTGGCTAAGTGTTTGAACACCATCATCAAATGTTAATGAACTGCTTGCTAAAACTTGAAGATTATCTGAAATAAGTTGATTTCCATCTGTTAATTGTTGCGAACCATCTACTAATTGACTCGTTCCATCCTGTGCTTCTTTCAATCCATCTGTTAATGTTCCCACTTGTTCAAAGATAGTTTTCGCATATGTTTTCGTTACTGTTTGAGAAACTTCTTCTTTTATTTTTTCAATAGCTGAATCATCCATCTTTGAAGCAATATAATTACTTCCTGGATTTGTTATATATTGAAGTTTCATCTTTTGTGGTTGTTGATCTAAAAGCGTCGTTGCATTTTTTGAAAAATCTTCAGGAATACTTATAATCATATAATATTGACCGTTCTTTAAACCATCCTGTGCTTTTCCTTCATCTACACATTGAAAATTCATACTTTGATTCTCTTGCAGACGATCAACCAATTCTTCTCCAACATTCAAAGTTGAATTCCCATAATCAACCGCTTGATCATGGTTGACTACAGCAACTGGTATTTTATCCGTATTTCCGTAAGGATCCCACATTGACCCTAAAAAGATACACGCATATAAACTTGGAATCAAAATGATTGCAACCAGTACAACTTTTATCCAAGTGTGATGAAAAATATTTTTCCATTCTTGTTTAAGCATAATACTCCTTCTTTCTTGATTAACTTTAGATATTATATATCCATGGATATATAATATCTATGATGTATTATATAAATTTCCATATATTTGTCAACTCTTTTAGATACAAAAAAAGTATTTTCTGCTAAAATAGAGAAGAAGGTGATTAATATGAAGATTAGAAAAAGTTTTGAACAGGCCATTTGTATATTACTTTTAGTTGGTGCAAATGATAAACCAATTAAAAGTCATGAACTGAGTGAAAAATTATTAGTATCAGATTCTTATCTTAAAAAAATCACCAGACAGCTTGTTGTTTCTGGTTTGATTCAATCTATGGCTAATAAACGTGGTGGTTTTGTTTTAACTAAATCACTCGATTGTATATCATTATTAGATATATTTGAGGCTATGGAAGGAAAGGAGCCTTTTGTGAAAACGACACACTTAGTAGATAAAGTTTTTGATTCTCATTTAAAAGTGAAAGAAACTGAGGATTTTATTGTTGATTATTTAAATGCTGCAGAAAATCAATATAAGCAAAAATTAAAAGAAATTACTTTATCTCAAATTATAGATGCAGCACATCAAGAAGAAGGAGAAAATTTATGAACGAATACATACTTTCTATTTTAAAAGATATTATGGCTATTGATAGTCCTTCTGGATATACAAAAGAAGTGATTCAATACTGTCAAAAAGAAGCTCAAAATTTAGGATTTGAAACAAAACTGACAAATAAAGGGAATTTACAGATTTTTGTAAATGGTCAAGATGACTATACTGTTGGTTTTTGTGCACATGTTGATACTTTAGGATTAATGGTAAGAAGTATCAAAGATAACGGAACTCTAGCATTTACAAATGTTGGTGGTCCTATTATTCCAACACTAGATGGTGAATATTGTCGTATCATCACAAGAAATCAACAAATATATACAGGAACGATTCTTTCTAATTCACCTGCTGCGCATGTTTATGAAGATGCTAAAAACAAAGAAAGAACATGTGATACAATGCATATTCGTATTGATGAAAAAATGAAGACAAAAGAAGATGTGCAACAATTAGGTATCTGTAATGGGGATTATATTGCGATTGATCCTAAAACAACAATCACAGATTCAGGATTTATTAAATCAAGATTCTTAGATGATAAAATGAGTGTTGCGATTCTTTTTGGTGTTTTAAAACATCTTTCACAAAATCATATTCAACCAAAACATAATCTTTATTTTATGATTTCCACTTTTGAAGAAGTAGGTCATGGCAGCAGTTATATTGATCATCATGTAGATGAATTGATTGCGGTAGATATGGGATGCATTGGTCAAGATTTATCATGTAGTGAATATGATGTCAGTATCTGTGCTAAAGATTCAAGTGGTCCTTATGATTATGAAATCACATCTACATTCATAGAACTTGCGAAAGCTCAAAATCTTCAATATGCCGTTGATGTTTATCCATTTTACAGCAGCGATGTTTCAGCTGCATTGAGAGGTGGACAAAATATCAAAGGCGCTTTGATTGGTCCTGGTGTTCATGCTTCTCATGGTATGGAAAGAACACATATGCAAGCAGTAGAAAATACATATCAATTAATTCTTGCTTATATTAATAAATAGGAGTCTTGTCATGAATAAAAAACTATTATTATTTGATGTAGATGGAACCTTAGTGAGTTATGATGGTATTGTACCTCAAAGCTGCAAAGACGCTTTAAAGCAGGCAAAAGATCATGGACATTATGTTTTTGTCGTTACGGGTAGAACGAAAAATAGAGCAACTGTTGGAAACATTGAAGTGAGTGGTATGATTTGTGGAAACGGTGCTTATATTGAATGTGAGGGAAAAGTTTTAAAAGATCAGAAGCTATCTTTACAACAAGTCATCGACATCACTGATTATTTAGATCAACATGACTTATGTTATTTTATGGAAGGTAATGATGGACTTTATGGTTCTCATGATTTTGAAACCAAAGCTGTACCTGCCTATCAAAAATATGGTCATGGAGGAACACCTCGCATTAGAGACATCTATCCTATGATGGAATTTCCTCAAAGTATGCATCAAGAAAACATCACAAAAATCAACTATGTTTTAAATAGTTATCAAGATTATTTAGATTTTAAAAATCATTTTCCACAGTTTCAATGTCTCACTTGGGGTGGACAAGGTGAAGAAGCCTTATTTGGTGATTGTGCTTTGCCAAATATTGATAAAAAAACAGCTATTGAGCAATTAATTCATTATCTACAAATTAATAAGCAGGATATTTATGCTTTTGGAGATGCTGAAGTGGATATGCCAATGTTTGAATGTGCTGGTACAAGTATTTGTGTAGGCAGTGGTAGAGAAGCAGCTAAACAAGAGGCTGACTATATCAGTGATGATGTTAAAAATGATGGAATTGCCAAGGCTTTAAAACATTTTCATATCATTTAAAAAAACTTGTTTTCTAACTTGAAAGTGCTATGATAAAAGTATAAGATATGATAAATTTTAAAGGAGGCGGCAATATGAGAACAATCTTAGGTCAAGTCGTTTATCCATCAATGATTCAGGCAAGGCCAATCATTGAAATTCAATTAAAAGAGGATATTTCTCAGTATATTATTCCTTCAAAATTAATCCTTACAAACAAAACAAAGAAATCCCCTCTTTTTCAACATGACACTATAAAAATTTCAAAATAATTTATCATATCTGTTCATATGAAAAATTTCGTTGTTTAAAGCAACGAAATTTTTTTACTCTTTTAAAATATATTTTCATCAATAAATGTAAAGACTTTGTCCCAATAAGCCTCAACATCATAATCTTTTGATTGAGCATGTCCTGCCTCATCTACAATATATATATCCTTTGTTGTTGGATAAGCCTCATAAACTTCATAAGCCATTTGAACTGGCACAAAATCATCTTTTCCGCCATGAATAAACAACATTGGCTGATTTGCATTTTTCACTTGTTCTATACTTGAAGCTTCTTTAAAATCATATCCTACCTTGATTCTGGCTAGAAAATTAGAAATATCTAAAACAGGAAATGTTGGAAGTGAAAAACGTTTATCGAGTTCACTTGCAAATATATCCCATACACTTGTATAACCACAATCTTCAATATATCCAACGACATTTAAAAGACGATCTCCTGAAGCCATCATAACAGTAGCTCCACCCATAGATACACCATGTAAAAGAATCTGTGCCTGAGAATCTCTATTATTAATCCAATCTACCCAACAGGCAATATCATCTTTATCTAACCACCCCATTCCAATATATTCGCCTTCACTTTTTCCATGAGCACGATTATCTGGCAAGACAACATTATATCCATTTTCGTAATAAGTAGCTCCATAGGACATCATTTCTTCATTGCTTGATTTATAACCATGAATCAAAATGACCCACTGATGAACATTATCATGATCTAGATACTGTCCTTTCAATCTTAATGAATCATCTTGACTTACAATCATCGGTCTTGTTTTATTTTCAAAATCCACACCTTTTATAAATTCAGCATCAGCATTGTCATCAATCTGTTGTTGAACATCTCCTGTTAATTGAATTTCATCTTCCTCATCAACCACTCTTTGATCAGATTCACTTGCTGGTGATAAAGCATAATTTACAAAATACGTTCCTACACTATAAGCTCCACTTAATAAAATAGCTATAATGATAAAAGCAATGATAAATCCTCTTTTTTTCATTATCTTCATTCCCTTCATGTTGGCTTTATTGTACTGAAAAAATATGGACTCTTCAAGAAAACCACCAATATTATATTTTATTTTTCATATTTTTTTATATACATATACTTACCTTCAAAGCTATATATTGTATTTTGAGGATTTTTCAATTTATATGCAGCATAATGAAAAGAATCTTCAGACAATCTTTGATCTATTTGAGAAATATTTATTTTAATGAAATTATGATCATACATATAAAACTCTATTAAATCTTTATCATAACGATCTCCACAATAGTGAATTTCACTTGTTTCATTTAAAACTATATCAGAAACATTATGTAATGAATGACCCAATTGACTTAACATCTCTGTACTTTGAAAATCACTACATTGAATCAATGATGATGGTATTTGTTTGGTTTGATAAACTCCACCTAATTTATTAATAAGGTAATTTTTATTTTGAATCTTAGCATAACATAATGGCTGAACTTCTTGAACATGCACTTGTATATTTCCCATAAAATCAATATCAACAAGAATATTTTCAAAACGTTTCATTTCTTCTATATCCTGAACTATATTGTCCTTAGAAAATAACATATCTATCCATGTATAATCTCCCATATATCCTGATAGCTGTTCACTTATTTGTTTTTCCAATCCTGCATCATTGACACCTATGACATGAATTGTTTTAATTTTCATAATATCAGACAATAAAATGAAAAAAACAAATCCTATGATTCCTAACACAAAGAATAATCTTATCACTTTTATTCTTTTCTTTTTTCTTCTTTTCATCATTAATTTTTTAACCTGATTATCCCTATATTCATCCATCATCTTATCTCCATATCTTTCATTATATAAATAATATCTATAAAAATAAATAATAAATATCCACAAGCTCAGCTGGTGTTTTTTCTTGTGCGGGCAAGCCCTGGGCTGAAGCCCCTTCATTTCATGCGACCTATCCCTGCCTCTTGCACTATTTCTTGCTGAATGGATCATTTAAGTCCAAACCTAATTGTTCTGCCTCTTTATCCTCTTTCAATTAATTCTTGATATACTCTTGCATTCTTTCCTGCTGTGTCTACATCATATCCTCGACATCAGAAATTTCTTCCTCGATATTGGTATCTCATATTTCCCCATCTTTCATATATTATTTGGCTGCTTTTTCCTTTCAAAAAGCTCATGAATCCTGATATGCTCATTTTTGGTGGTATTTCCAACAGTATATTATTTACAATTCCACTTTATGTGTGATAAACTATGTAAGTCATTTGATTATCCTCCTGTTTTTAGTTTTGCAGTTTCTCAGGCCGCAATACTATTATACAGGAGGTTTTTAACATTATCACTACGCTAAAGCTTTTTCTTGACCCACAGACTATCTATGGGTTTTATTGTATACAATTAATGAAAGTATTAATCAAACTTTCATTAATAACATCAAAACGCTTATTTTTTATTTTAATAATATAAGAATAAACATTTTTAAATGGTAATTATACAAAGAAAAACACCGTCCTGTTTATAATTACTAACGGTGTTTTATAGCTAACTACTATCTCAACAACAAAATATTATGACTATTGATTATCACTTTTCTGATTTGAAGATGAACTGTTTCTGTGTCTGTGATGTTCATTATGTTCATTTTTTAAAGAACTCTCTACATTTTCTCCACTATTTGTTAATTCATTTATTTTTTCTCTAATTTCATGCATTGTCATATTTTGAATTTGATCAATTGTAATGGAAGAATCAAGTTTTTGTAACTCTAAAAAAGCTTTATATTTTCCATATGACAGACCGACTTCATGTGCCGGTTCTACTTCTTTTGAATGGGCATAAAAGCAGTAGGTATTCTGCTCTTGGGATGTACAAGATTGTACATAGGAAAGAATTTCTTCAGATTGTATGCTATCTGCTCCTACAATCGTGATTGTCATAATCTCATCATCAGATAGTAAAGACACAATATCTTCACTTTTTATAATTTGATTTAAAGCTTCATCATAATTCATATACTTGATATCAAGTGAGTCTATTAATGTCTTGCCATCATCATTATATCCTTCTATAGAAATAATATGATTAAAACGATTCACACCTAATTCTATTGATGGATTGATATCTATACTGATTTCCACAGTAGGTGTAAAATATAGCCATTGTCCCCCAACAAATAGAAAGACTATACATACAAGAGCCGATATAAGATATCTATAATTTATAAATCTTGTTTGTTTATAACCTTTTGTTTTTTGAAAAATAAAATCTTTTGTTTTATCTTTTAATGTATTTTCAACGTGAACCTGATCAAAAGCTTCTTTGATTTTATCATTCCTATTCATTATTCATCGCCCCCTAATCTTTGTCTAAGCATTTCTCTGGAACGAGTGAGAAGTGTATAAATTGTATTGACTTTTTTACCTAGAATTTGACTAATTTCTGGGGCGGTATACTCTTCATAGTAATGTAAATAAACAACCTCTCTGTATTTTTTTGGCAATGATAAAACTGCTTCTAAAATTTCTCTATGATCCTCCTGCATTTCTGTTGGTTGTTCTATAAGCTCATCCAATGATGTCACACGGCTACGGAAAAAATTTTTAAGCAAATCTTTGCAAGCATTAATGGTGACACGAATAAACCAGGCTTTTTCATGTTCTTCACTTTCAAACGACACTGAACTCAGTGCATACTTCAAAAAAACAGTTTGAAATATGTCCTCAGTATCAGCATAGTTTTTCAAATATATCATACAAAGCCGCCGAATAGTAGGAGAATATCGTTCAATAGCTTCGATAACCTCTTCTTCACTTCGCATAATGATTTCCTTTGTTTGTTCTGTTACATTCACTATGACAACCATGTCCATGCCTACTCATATATCCATGTCGAGATTGATTATCACAATTTTGATTGGTCGTATAGTTATCACACACACCATTTCCATCAGCATCAATATAATTATTGCTTTGTTTAGATTCACTTCCCTTACCTTGACCAATCATATAGTGATCACAAACATTATCACCATTCGTATCTATAAAGTTAATATTTTGCTTCGTTTTACTGATTTCTTTAACATTCATGATTTTTTCATTTTTGACTGGTTCAGATGCAATTGTGGTTACTGTTCCAACTGATATGATTGAGATGATTGCTAAAATGCTAACTGCTGTTTTTTTGATTTTGAAATTCATAAAATGACCCTCCTATCTCTTAACTTCACCTATAATACGAATGATAAACCTTAATCCATTCATTTTTTAATATTTTTTTAATACATTAAAAATATCTCTATTTCATACTTCCATACATTCTATCATCTCAATATACAAATCAGTTTCTTTCACTCATTCTTCTATTTTTATTATATAAATAATATTTATAAAAATAAATAAAAATGAGCAGGTCTTACCTACTCACTGATTAAATCATTTTCAATTAAGAATTCCCTTGCAACATCACTTGTCTTTTCATTCAACTCATCCACTCTATAATTCAATTCTACCATGACTTCATCACTGAGATAATTTTGAAGTTGATTGATCAGTTCAACAACTTCAGGATACTCCTCGACAACTGTATTATTCACAATTGGTATAGCATGATAGGGTAAGAAGAAATTTTTATCATCTTCTAAAACCTGTAAATCAAACTTCTTTAATAGTCCATCTGTTGAATAAGCATCAATGACATCACATTCATTGTTCATTAAAGCTGTATATCGTGGTGCTCCATCAATAGGAACAGTCTGTTTGAAATGAATAGGATATGCTTTTTGTAATCCTACCCAGCAATCTTCTCTTTCCATAAACATTAATGTTGGTGAAAATGTGAGTTGTTGAGAAACTTTACATAAGTCACTTATTGTTTTGATATGATACTGCTTGGCTGTATCTTTTCTAATCGCAAGTGTATAAGTATTGTTGAAGCCTAGAGAATCTAAAACATTTAAATCATATTGTTCTTTCACCTGTTCTTTGACAGTGTTATAGACTTCATCAACATTTCCATTAGGTTCGTTGCCTAAGACATTACCATAAATTGTTCCTGTATATTCTACATACATATCAATGGATCCCGTACGCAAAGCATCTAAGACAATAGAACTTGAACCTAGAGATAATGACTGTTCCACATCTATGTCTGTATTCCCTTCAATATAATACTTCAACATATAATTTAAAATCTCTTGTTCAGTAAAATCCATGCTTCCAATTCTAATGACTTGACTGCCATTTGTCTTTGCTAAGCCTGTATAAACAAAGCTGGCTGCTAAAGCAAGACATGAAATAACAATGACAACTTTATCCAATATGCCTTTCATTTTGGATCTTGGTTTTGATAATTGGAAACTCTTTGGTGTGACTAATCTCTCTAAAATAGAAAATATATAATCTATAAGTAATGCCAGTAAGCAGGCAGGTATAGCTCCAGCTAAGATTTGAGCATTATTGACAGTTCGAATACCCGCATAAACCAGATATCCTAAACCATCAGCGCCAATAAAAGCTGCCAAAGTCATCAAACCAACCGAACTCACTGCACTGACTCTGACACCAGCCATGATAACAGGTGCAGCTAATGGAATCTGAACTTTATATAAAACCTGAAATTTATTTAAACCAATACCCTTAGCGGCTTCTAAAGTTTCTCCGTTAATATTGTCCAGTCCTGTGACTGTATTTTTAATAATAGGTAATAAAGAGTAAAGTATCACCATGACAATGGCTGGTTTTGTTCCAATTCCTAAAAGAGGAATCATAAAACCTAATAATGCCATTGATGGAATAGCTTGAATAATATTTGCTAATGCCATAATTGGTTTTTTAGATGGCTTAAAATAAGTAATAAAAATACCTAAAGGGACACCTATAATAATCGCAATCAAAATAGCCATGACAGTCAATTGAACATGACCTATTAACAAATCAAAAATCTGCATATAGTTTTGGGAACAATAATCTATAAATGCCTGCATTATTCTCCCTCACTTTCATCATATTTTTTAGAAAGAGTTGTAACCAGGGTACTCTTGGTAATTAAACCTTTTAAGACCCCATCATCTACAACAGGAATTGTATATATATTCTTCTCTTTGGTGATATTTAAAACATCAACGATTGATTCCTGTGAAGAAACTGTGATACATTCCTTTTGCATAACATGACCCACAATTTCATCTTTATTTTTTTCATCAGCTGCATCAGATGCATGAATAACACCTTTAAAATGTCCCTGACGATCTATTACCATCAAACTATCAACGCTTGAATTAAACATCATATTTAAAGCTTTTACACATTTTAAACGATCATAACAGGTAATTGGTCGATCTATCATAATGTCTGCTGCTTTGATTAATTCTGGTGAATCCCAGATACGCTTTTTCCCAACAAAGTTTAAAACAAAGTCATTGGCAGGATGTTTTAAGATTTGTTCAGGTGTATCGTACTGTTGAATTTTTCCACCACTCATAATACATATGCGATCTGCCAATTTGATAGCTTCTGCCATATCATGAGTCACAAACACAATCGTCTTTTGAACACTATTTTGTAATGTCAACAGCTCATCCTGTAATTGATTTCTCGTAATAGGATCTAACGCACTAAAAGGTTCATCCATTAAAATAATATCTGGTTCACTTGCAAAAGCTCTTGCAACACCTACACGTTGTTGTTGACCACCACTCATCTGAACAGGATACTTATCTAAATATTCATCTGGATCTAAACCAACCATATTTAAAACATCTTTCACTTTTTCCAAAAGATGTCTATCATTTTTATTTTTTAACTTTGGAATCAGTTCAATATTTTCTTTCACTGTCATATGAGGAAATAATCCTGTTTGTTGAATAACATAACCAATATGACGTCTTAATTCAATTTCATTTTCCTCACTAATATCTTTTCCATTAACATAAATTGTCCCCTGGCTTGGTTTAATCAACCGATTAATCATCTTTAAAGCAGTCGTTTTTCCACACCCACTGGGTCCAATCAAACAAACAAATTCACCATCATTCACTGTAAAATTGATATCTTCCAATACATGTTTATCTTTAAATGACTTGTAAACATTTTGAAATTCTATCATAAGCAAAACACCTCACTTAAGTATATTTTATATCTTAGATTTGACTCTTATGTGAATTTTTTAATTATTTATATCTTTATATCCTTAAAATATACAGTTTTTTTATTTATATCCTAAATAATAACATAGATATCATTTGAATTTTGACGAAAAAAAGAATATGAATTATGACTTCATATTCTTAAATGCAGTTGAAAGCATCAACTTAATTCTATTTAATTGGTTAACTTCACTCGCACCTGGATCATAATCCACAGCTACAATGTTACTTTGTGGATATTTTTTACGTAAGGCTTTAATAACACCTTTACCTGTTACATGATTTGGTAAGCAGGCAAATGGCTGCATACACACAATATTTGGTGCACCTTCTTCAATTAATTCAATCATTTCTCCAGTTAAGAACCATCCTTCACCTGTCTGATTTCCAATAGAGACAACTTCACTTGCTTTTTTCGCAATTTGATCAATAGGTGTTGGTGGATCAAAACGTTTTGAATCTCTTAATGCCTTAATCATATCTTTTCTTAAGAAATCAACAAACCAGATGGCAAAATTACATAACCATACTGAAGATTGTGAAGCATCAAAATGTTCATGTTCATACCAAGTGTTATAGAAACAATACTGGAAGAAATCAATTAAATCAGGCATAACGGCTTCTCCACCTTCTGATTCAATGATTTTCACAATTTCATTATTGGCAGTAGGATGGAATTTAACTAAGATTTCTCCAACCAATCCAACTCTTGGTTTTTTAATATCTAATAATGGCAATTCATCAAAATCTTTAACAATTTGATAAACATTCTTTTTAAATTCTTTCATGCTTCCATTTTTCACATTTTCCTGACATTTTGCAACCCATGATTCATAAAGTTTATTGGCTGAACCTTTGACTTTTTCATAAGGACGTACACGATAAAGAACGCGCATAAATAAGTCCCCATACATAGCTCCAATAATCGCTTTTTTAGCAATCTTATATGTAATCTTAAATCCAGGATTACTTTCTAATCCAGATAAGTTTGCAGAGATAACTGGGATTTGTTCCATACCTGCATCTTTAAGAGCTTTTCTGATAAATGCAATATAGTTCGTTGCACGACATCCTCCACCTGTTTGAGAGATAATCAACGCCACTTTATTCAAATCATATTTTCCACTATTTAAAGCATTCATCATTTGTCCTACAACCAAAATACTTGGATAACATGCATCATTATTAACATACTTCAAACCTTGTTCAACAGCATTTTTATCTACTGATGGTAAGACTTCAAAGTTATATCCTTCTGAGTTCATAGCTGTTTCAATAAATTGGAAATGAATCGGTGACATTTGTGGACAAAGAATTGTATAACGATCTTCTTTCATCTGTTTTGTAAAAGGTACTTTCACCTGTTCATACTTCTTAGATAAATCAATAATATCTTCTTTCTTTTCAATTGTAGCTTTTAAAGAACGGATACGGATACGAATAGCTCCTAAATTGCTTCCTTCATCAATTTTAATTAAAGTATATATTTTATTTCTTACTTTTAAAATTTCAGCTACCTGATCAGCTGTTACAGCATCCAAACCACAACCAAATGATGTTAATTGAATCAACTGTAAATCTTTTTGTGATGATACAAAAGATGCGGCTTTATATAAACGAGAGTGATAAGTCCATTGATCAACAACACGTAATTTTAAATGTTCTTCATCTAAATAACAAACACTATCCTCACTTAAGACAACAAATCCTTCACTCGTAATTAAATCTGAAATTCCATGATTGATTTCTGGATCCACATGATAAGGACGACCTGCTAGTACAATTCCTTGCATATGATTTTCACGCATATATTCCATAGCGCGTTTTCCTTCGGCACGGATATCCTGTTGACAATGGTCTAATTCTGCATATGCTTTTTCAATAGCATGATGTAATTCCTGATCTGTAATATGAAATTCACTTAATTCTTCTTTTAAAACATGGAACAATGTTTTCTTATTATTTAAAGAAATAAATGGATTTTTAAATTTTATATTTTTCTGTTCAAGATTATCAACATTATTTCTAATCACTTCTGGATAAGAAGCCACCACAGGGCAATTGTAATGATTTCCGGCATTTTCATTTTCTAAACGTTCATAGGCTACTGATGGATAGAAAATAAATGGAACTCCTCTAGCAATCAGATTTTCAATATGTCCATGTGTAATTTTAGCAGGATAACAAGCACTTTCACTTGGAATAGATTCAATTCCTTTTTCATAGATGGCTTTAGATGAACGAGATGATAAAACCACTCTAAATTTCAATTCTGTAAAGAATGTATGCCAGAAAGGATAATTTTCATACATATTTAAAGCTCTAGGGATACCAACGACACCGCGTGATGCATCTTCTATTGGTAAAGAATGATAATTAAAGACACGACGATATTTATAATCAAATAAGTTTGGTAATGATTTAGATTTTAATGGTAAATTAGCTCCTCTTTCACATCTATTTCCACTAATAAACTCTCTTCCATCATTAAATGAAGTAATTGTCAACATACAGTTATTTGTACATTTACCACAATTTTTCATACTATTTTGATATGTTAAATGTTCTAATTCTTCACGTGTTAACAAAGTTGTCCCTTTGCCATCATCTTTTTCTTTCGCAATTGTGGCCATTCCATAAGCACCCATCAATCCTGCAATATCAGGTCTAATGACTTCAATACCTGCTTCTTTTTCAAAAGCACGTAAAACGGCTTCATTATAGAATGTTCCACCTTGTACAACAACATTTTTACCGATTTGGTCTTTACTTCTTAACTTAATAACTTTATATAAGGCATTCTTAATAACGGAATATGATAATCCTGCTGAAATATCTGCTAAAGATGCACCTTCTTTTTGAGCCTGTTTCACTTTTGAATTCATGAAAACTGTACAACGGCTTCCTAAATCAAGTGGATGTTTTGACATCAATGCCATCTGGGCAAATTCATCAATTTCATATCCTAAAGAATGAGCAAATGTTTCAAGGAAAGACCCACATCCAGATGAACATGCTTCATTCAATGTAATATCTTGAATGACTTCATCCTTAATGGTGATAGCCTTCATATCCTGTCCACCAATATCTAAAATAAAGTCAACATCAGGTTCAAAATGTTTAGCTGCTGTGTAATGAGCAATTGTTTCTACTTCACCATAATCCACTTTTAATGCTGCTTTAATTAAAGCTTCACCATATCCAGTGACACCAGTTTTTTGAATATGACATCCTTCAGGAATTAAATCATAGATTTCCTTCATAATTCTAATAATTAAATCTAAAGGATTTCCTTCGTTAGAATTGTAGAAAGAATATAATATTGATCCTTCATCATCAATTAATACAACTTTAGATGTTGTTGAACCAACATCAATACCAACATAAATATTGCCTTGATATTTTTTTAGATTTCTTTTCTTTGTTATTGCTTGAAGATGTCGATCTCTAAATCCTCTTAACTCATCTTCATTATGAAATAAAGGTTCTAATGTATGAGCTGCTTCTGTTCCATTATCTTTTAAAACTTTTAAATCATGAATCAATTGCTCCAATGAAATTGCTTTTTCAACATTTTTCGCATTGAGTGCAGCCCCCATAGCCACAAATAATTGAGAATTATCCGGAAAAATAATATCATCATCTTGAAGTTCTAAAGTTTCAATAAAACGCTGTCTTAATTCACTTAAAAAGTATAAAGGTCCTCCTAAAAAAGCAACTTTTCCTTTAATCGGTTTTCCACAAGCCAATCCACTGATTGTCTGATTGACAACTGCCTGAAAAATAGATGCTGCAATATCTTCTTTTCTCGCACCTTCATTAATTAAAGGTTGAACATCCGTTTTCGCAAAAACTCCACATCGAGAAGCAATTGGATAAATACGCTGATGATTTTTTGCTAATTCATTTAATCCAGATGCATCAGTCTGTAGTAATGTTGCCATCTGATCAATAAAAGCACCTGTTCCCCCAGCACATGTTCCATTCATACGTTGTTCTAACGAACCTTCAAAATAAGTGATTTTTGCATCTTCTCCACCTAATTCAATAGCTACATCTGTTTGAGGAATATATGTTTCTATTGTTTTTGTACATGCAATAACTTCTTGTACAAATTTAATATTTAGTGATTGTGAAATAGATAATCCTCCAGATCCTGTAATAACAGGATAAATCTCTATTTGAGGATATTCTTGATAAATTTCTTCTAATAATGTCAGAATTGTATTTCTAACATCTGAATTGTGTCTAACATAACGAGAAAATAAACATACATCTTTTTCATCAGTTAAATAAGCTTTGACAGTTGTAGATCCTACATCAATTCCTAAATAATATTGACTCATAACACTTCTCCTTTAAACATAACTACTCATAATTACTCTACTATATATTATTTCTACATTATCTTCAAATTATATGCCTGATTTTAATTGTTTAATCAATTGATTCATTTTAGACGATAAACGTAAATATTCTTGTGTATCCTCTTCACCTAAATGTTCTAAAAGCATTTGAAAATAACTTTCAACTTCCTTTTTTCTTTTAGAAGCAAACTGTCTTCCCCTATCTGTAATAAAGACTCTAATCTTTCTTTTGTCTAATGGATCAACTGCTCTTTCAATAAAGCCCTTTTTAGAAAGAGCATTTAATACAGCCGCGACTCTTGATGTATTAATGTCAAAACGCTGACTAATTTCTGAAGCATTGACACCATCATTGTCCATTAAATAAAGCAGGACTGCTCCTTCCCCTCTAGCAATTTCACTGACATCACCATGACAAAACTTAAATAATTGTTCATTTTCTATCATATATCCTATAAGTTCTCTTGCACATTTTCGATAATCCATTTCTATTTACCTCACACTATGAGCATTTTATACAACTTTATCCCATTTGTCAATTTTTTTGTTTATTTGTCTATTTCTTAAAAATAAACGATATTATTTGATGTTCAAATTTGATGTTGATACAATAAAGAAAAGAGGGAGAGATACATATGTATGAAAAAATAAAAGAACTTGCAAAGTTATATTATCCTGATACTGTAAATTGTCGCCGTGATTTACATAAGTATGCTGAAAAAGGCTGGTTAGAAATGCGAACAGCCTGTTATATTGCTTCTACATTAGAAGCTTTAGGATATGAAGTTCTTGTTGGTGAAGATATAATGAAAAAAGAAGCACGTATGGGAGTGCCACCAGAAACAATCTTACATTTAAATTACCATCGTGCCCAAAAACAGGGAGCCAATCCTTATTATTTAGAAAAAGTCAAAATGGGAATGACTGCTGTAGCTGGTGTTTTAAAATGTGGAGATGGTCCGACTCTTGCCTTAAGATTTGATATCGATGCTTTAGGTTTAGTAGAAGAATCTTCTTCAAGTCATTATCCTTTTACACAAGGCTTTGCTTCTGTGCATCGTGGAACAATGCATGCCTGTGGACATGATGGACATACTTCGATTGGACTTACAACTGCTAAAATACTTATGAACATCAAAGACCATTTACATGGAACAATCAAACTTATTTTTCAACCTGCTGAAGAAGGTGTTATGGGAGCCAGAAGTATTGCTGAAAGTGGATTTCTTAATGATGTAGATTATATATGTGCCGCACATATTATGCCACAAGAAAATGAACCTTATGATTTGTATTTTGGCATGGATGAATCCTTTGCGACCACAAAACTTGATGTCACATATCATGGTGTATCTACACACGCTGCTGAATCACCTCAGTTTGGTAAAAATGCATTATTATCAGCAGCCAACTGTATTTTAAATTTACACTCTATTCCACGAAACAGTGATGGACAAACACGTGTCAATGTGGGAACTGTTCATGCAGGTACAGGAAGAAATGTTGTTCCTGAAACAGCCAAACTAGAAATAGAAGTTCGTGGTGTAACAAGCGAACTTAATCGTTATATGGAAATCTATGCCAGAGATATTATTGAAGGTTCTGCGCGTATGCATGATACTGTTGTTGAAATCAAAGAAATGGGTAAAGCCTATGCTCTCAACTGTGATGATGACTTCATGAATACCATTCGCTCTATGTGTCAACAATATCTTCCAGATTTAAAACTACCACCTTATAATTTAAGTCCACTTGGAGGTAGTGATGACTTCTCTTATTTAATGGAAGCTGTTCAAGCTCATGGTGGTAAAGCCACTTACATGAAACTTTTAACGCCTATTACTTCTTCACCTCATAATGATGCTTTTGATTTTAATGAACATGTTTTAGAACTTGGACCACGTATTTTCTCAAGTTTAATCTATTATCTTTCGAACAAAAATAAGGCATAATTTTCTATGCCTTTTTATTATCCATTCACTTTTTTATAACGTTTTCCTTTTGTCACTCCATTATCAATAAGTTTTCCATCTTCTACTAATGCTTTTAATAATATTTGAACACGCCTCTCTTTGATATTTAAAACTTCTATAAAATCAGTAGCTTTATACCAAGTATCTTCCTCCATATAAGATAAAATGAGCTGGTATTGTTTTAATGTTTTTGGAGTTATTTTTTTCTCGCACTTTTTTTCTCGCACTTTTTTTCTCGCACTTTTTTCTGGCACTTTTTTGAGAAATGAAAGTGTTAAAATAGTTCTATCTGGATTCATTTTTTCTTCTATTTTTGGTTCTTGCCAACCCTGTTCTTCCCAGACAGAAAATAATTCTGGCACTCCACTCCCAGCTCTTTCGCCAATTCCAATAAGATTAAACATTTTCATTAAGGCTTTATTTCTTGGATCAGATTCTCCACCTAATTTCATTTGATATTTTCCAACACGAATTGAACCAGGATTTTCAATCATTAAAATATCATTATCCTGCTTAATCACAATACCTCTAGGAATATAAAAATCCGCATTAACCAAACAATTTGCCAAAACTTCACGTAAAGCACGATGAACAGGTGTATCATCTATTCTATCTCCACCAACAATTTTAAATGGTATTTTCACATTACGTATAATTTTATTATAAACCCTAAAATAGAAATCAAATAAATTTCCTGTCCATTCTCCTGACGTAGATTGTAAACGATCCGTCCATCTAATAGTCGGGTCTAACATTTCCCTATAATCAAGGAAATATTCTGGATAGTAATTAACAATATTATATTCTTCACCAAACATGAGTAATCCCGCCACAGTCGGGTGAAATTTTCTATCTCTGCCTATTTTAGCAGCACCTATTTTTAATAAATATTGCTCATCATCTAAATCCATCCAAGGATGAGCCGATCTAAAAACACGGTGTCTGTTTCTATAAGCATGTACTGTTTCTATATCTAAGACTGATAAATCCATATTTTCTATAATAGACATATCCATTGTTTCTTCAACTTGATCTCTTAACATAGCTTTAACTTGAGCTTGAGTACAACGATAATCTCCTGTATGTGTTCTTTTGTAAGTTCCTTTAAACATATCATTATTTATATATACAGGTTTTTGTTCTCTTTTTGCCATAGGCACATGTATCACAATAATCATATCCGTTTCAACTTCATAAACTTTAACATCATCTTCATTTAGAAGATTAATACTCACCTTTTGTGTATTATGAGCTTGATTCCAAAAATCATCCAATATTTTTTCTTTATCAGATATTTTTAAACCTGTTGTTTTCCATGTTCTATCATTCAATTCTTGAATACCAAGAATAATAACACCACCATAAGCATTCGCCATTGCAGAGTAAGATTCCCATAAAGATACAGGCAAACCACCTCTTGCTTTTTTGACTTCTCTACGATTATCTTCTTTATAAGAATCATAATTCTTTATATCAAATAAATCATCCACGTTAGACACTCCTCCTAACAATATTCCTTGATTCATATTATACCTATTTTTATGATGACTTAAAATACTATATTATATAATAATGAGTCTAATTATTTTCTTTAATTCCTTTAATAAAGTGTAAGCATAAAATTCATAATTTATAGATAAAAAATGCATTCATATAAATAATTAAATTTATAGTAAGAGAAGATGCATTTAAGTTAGATAATTTTTATAAAGTTCTATTGACCAATATTGAAAACAGTAATTATCCTAATTATAATATTCATAAGAACAATTATAAAGCATATGAAAAGATAAGCAGTATCATTAGATTTTAATGGTAAAATATTGATAAGGAGAGGTTATTATGAAGGAAATATTAATGAAAGGTGATACACTTGGAAAATCTATTTATCAAGCTGCTATTGAAGCAGGTTTTGACAATTGTGGTATTATTTCTTTAGATGATATGATTCCATATGAAACAAGATTACAAGAACGAATAGAAAAAGTCCCAGAAAGTAAGGCATTTTATGAAGGCATATATACAAATGCCAATATTAAAAAATGTTATCCATGGGCTAAATCTTTAGTGATTTGTACAATTTGGTACGGAAAATATCGTTATCCTAAAAATTTGCAAAATAAATATGCCAAAGGTTTTTTCTTATCATATGAGAGTGATAAATCAACCAAATTATATAAACAAACACAATCACTTAATACATGGTTTGATAAGCAAGGTATTCGTTGGAGCAATAAAAAAATTTATGGTTTGCGATATGCAGCAATGCAAGCAGGATTAGGTATTATTCGTAGAAATAATTTTTTTTATGATGAAAAAGGTTCTTGGTTAGAGTTGGTTGGTTTTGTCATTGATCAAGAATGTCGATTATATCAAAATAAACAATTACGTCCTTGTTCACCAAATTGTAATCTTTGTATCAAAAATTGTCCTACAAGAAGCCTTTTTGCACCGTATACTATGAATCCCTTCAAATGTATTTCTTATTGTACTACTTTTGGAAAAGGTAATATACCTAAAGATGTAGAAGAAAATTCTTTTAGTACATGGATAGTTGGATGTGACCGATGTCAAGACGTTTGTCCATATAATCGAAATGATTGGGATGAAGATGAAGATTTCCCTAATTTAGAAGAATTAGTTCCTTTATTGGAACCTGAGATTCTTTTAAAATTAAGTGATGAACAATTAAGAAATTTAATAATACCAAAAACAGTTGGTCATATAGATACAAAAGATGTCGAAACTTTACGTAAAAATGCAATTCGTTTTCTTAAAATTCAAAATAAAATTCATTAAAAAATATGACAAATTAATGACACTATTAGTAATGCTGAAAATTAGTTATAACAAAGTCATTTATTATGTTTATAAAAAAGACTAACAATAAGATTACTAATATAATTTTATTGTTAGCCAAAATATTCAATTTGAAAATATACTTCAGTCACATATCATTTTATATTAAGTATATTTGTATAAGTCATCTGTTTTGAAAAATTACAGAAAAGATTAATATTTCAGTAAATAATTGAAAGTTTTTGATTTATTGTGAATATTAATAAAATTTGCTAGGATTATTTTATACTGCTTTTATATATCGTTCAAAATCATTACTTAAATAATCTTGTACTTTTTTATGAAGATCTTGATCAATATCTAAAATACGTTGATGATTCACCATTGGATTAATATATCTTTTTTTAGCATTCACCTTTAAATATCCTGTTTGAGGAAATGATGATCTAAGAACTTTATGAAAATGTGTATAATTTTCATAAATGTCTTTTGTTTGAGGATGATTTAATAACTTTTGAATCACTTGTGTTTCTGTTGTATATAAATCATCATACAAACATACATGATGATCTATAGCTAGTCGTATTAATCTGGCTAAATATTCCATAGAAAAACGATTTTCATCACTTGTATAACATAAACTACATTTTAACATCACTTGCGTAAATAATCGTGCTATTTCTAAATCATCAAAAATAATTTCATCTTTTCTATCATTGACTTTAATGTGCTTATAAATATTTTGAATATCTTCTTTTGTCATAAATTGATAATGGACGGCATTGGATAAAGTATATTCTAAACGGTCTGCAGAAAGTTTAGGTGTATCATTATCTGCAATAGGATAATCATGATAATTAATAACTTTGTCACTATTGATTTGATAACGTTTAAAAATAGATTGAAGTTCCAAACTATTTTTAATCATTTCTTCTGTTAAATTTTCTGTTGTTTCCTGTTGAATATAATCATGATACATAAAATCAATCACATGGGCAAAAACCGGTGTGGCAATATCATGAAGCAATGCTGCAACAGTTTGATGTTTATCATATGTCAGATGATAAACAATCAAAGCGACTCCCATACTATGATCATATCTTGATACACCTAAACAATGTTTAAAGGATTTAAATTGTGTATATTCCATACCACAATTCATACCCACATCTTTTAATCTTTGAAAAATGGATGTCTTGATTATATCTTGTACATAATCTGGGATAGATTCATGATATATATCATAAATACTATGACTCATAAAATAACGCACGCCCAATTCTCACAATCGTTGCTCCTTCTTCCAAAGCAATCTGATAATCTTGGGACATCCCCATTGATAATTCCTGTAATGGATATTGTGGGTAGTTTTCTTTTAATCTTTCCAATAATTCTCTTGTCTGTCTAAAATAAATACGTGTATCTTCTGGCTCAATATTTGGTGCCATCATCATCAGTCCATCTACAATTAAAGAAGGGCATTGCATCAAATAATTCATCACTTCGTCCATTTCTTCTACATCAAAACCATGTTTACTTTCTTCTTTAGCTATATTCACCTGTAATAAGATATGCACTTTTAAATGATGTTTTTGTGCCTGTTTTTCAAGTTCATCAATCAAATGATAACTATTCACTGAATGAATTAATTCAACCTTATCAATAATGTATTTGACCTTATTTTTTTGTAAAGTCCCTATAAAATGCCAATGTCCTTTGCCATGATATTGTTCATATTTTTCCAAAAAAGCCTGTACTCTATTTTCCCCATAATAAAGACAACCACATTCTTCTAATTTTTCAATTTCTTTTTCATCAATATATTTTGTTGCTGCAACAAGTTTAGCAGGTTTTACCTTTTCTAACATGTCTTTTACTGCCTGTTCATTTACATACATAAAAAAACCTCCTCTTTCATTGATATTTCTATTATATAATCTTTTGAACATAACTTAAATTATAAAATCATACATTTATCAAAAAGAGTTCATAAAAAAGTGTTATAATGTGGATATAAATGAGGTGGTTTCAATGAATGATTTATTAGAAAGATATTTAGGTGCAGTCTGTTCTTATTTCTTTGGGAAAAAACGTCAATATGTCTATCATGATTTAAAAAATCAAATCAGTCAATCTGCACATCAATATGAAGATATGGAAGATTTATTAATCAGTTACGGTCATCCATTAAGTGTTGCTTATTCTTATGGTTATCGTCCTACTGTTTTTCACCATTTTAATCCTCATATTGTCAATCTCATTGAAAAATTTGTTTTTATTATTTCTGGTATTTATTTATCTCTATCCACAATTTATTATCTTGAACAGTTTGGTTGTTTACCATTTCAATCTCCAAATCATGTCATTACAACCATGAATACATCATCTTTAATTACTGTGCTTTTATCTTACCCTATTTTGACTATGATTGGAATCATTGCTATTGCATTTATTATATTAGCTATATTAGATAAAAAAAATGCGATTAAGCAAGACTTGGACTTACATTGGAATATTGACAATCTTAATCAACTTCCTCATCCCTCACACTATCCTAATCATACAATTGAAACAATCTTTATGATGATTTTCATTATTTTCTTTATTGTTTATGCTATTTTCTTTTCTAGTGATCTCATCATCAAAGTACAACATGAATCCTATCAGATGATTCATATGATGACATATTTTTTTCAACCATTCATTATGATTATTATTTTTGATTATTTCATTGATATGACTAAAAAAATATATACAAAGAAATATCTTCAATATAGTTCTATTATAAATCTCTTTACAATTATCTCACTTAGTATTTTTGTTGTGAATTCTTCCTTTCTAAAAGATTATCTTCTCCCATACAATATGGACTTTGAATATATGCTTATCAATGGCTTTATTATTACTGCTCTATGTTTTATTTATTTTATTTCTCTTTATAAACTCTTTAGAAACATTAAATCTTATCGTTTTCTATTTAAAAAATAGGACTTAGATATCTCTAGGTCCTAATCTTTTTTGTTCAGATATAGAGTTCAACTCTATATCTAAACAAAACATCAAAAAAGATCCAATCTCTTGGACCTTTCATATGACTATCTAATTTTTGTACCATTTGGTAAGTTTTCTACAGACACAAGTTCTAACATTTTTTTCTTAGATCCTGCAAGAATCATACCTTGAGATTCAATACCTCTTAATTTTGCAGGTTTCAAGTTAGATACAACAATAACTTTCTTACCAACCATTTCTTCTGGTGTATAGAAATCAGCAATACCACTGACAATCTGTCTTGTTTCTTTACCAATATTGATTTGAGAAACTAACAGCTTATCAGCATCAGGATGTTTTTCACATTTTTCAACTGTACCTACAACTAGTTCAATCTTCGCAAAATCATCAATTGTAATTTGATTGTCGTCCTCTTGTTTTTCTTCTTTTTGAGGATATAAAGCTTCTACTTTCTTTTCTACTTCTTTAGGATCTAATCTCGCAAATAACTGTTGAGGTTTTTCAGTGACTTTTGTTCCTTCTTGATATAAACCAAAAGTATTTAAGTCTAAGAAGTTTCTTTGATCTGTATTGATTTGATCTAAAATCTTTGTAGATGTAGAAGGCATATATGGTTCTAATGCAATAGCAGCAAAACGGATGGCTTCAATTAAGTTATAAAGAACTGTTGCTAGACGATCTTTCTTGCTTTCATCTTTTGCCAGTGCCCAAGGCATTGTATCATCAATATATTTATTTGTTCTTCTCAGTAAAACAAAGATTTCATCTAAGGCTTTAGATGCTTTAAATTCATCCATGTAAGCCTGAACTTTCTTTGGCATAGCTAAAGCAATTTCTTTTAATTCATCATCAACAGGTTCATTCACTTGTGGATTTGTTACAATACCATCAAAATATTTATTTGTCATGGCAATTGTTCTATTGACTAAGTTACCTAAAATATTAGCTAAATCAGAATTAATACGTTCAACTAATAAATCCCATGTGATACTTCCATCATTGTCATAAGGAATTTCATGTAAAACATAATATCTGACAGCATCGACACCAAAGATTTTAACCAAGTCATCTGCATAGATGACATTTCCTTTAGATTTAGACATTTTGCTTTCACCTTGTAATAACCAAGGATGTCCAAAAACTTGTTTTGGTAAAGGAATATCTAAAGCCATCAACATAATAGGCCAATAAATCGTATGGAATCTCACGATATCTTTACCAATTAAATGTAAATCTGCTGGCCAATATTTCTTATATAATTCACCATGATTTCCATCAACATCATAACCAAGTCCTGTAATATAGTTTGTTAAAGCATCAATCCATACATACACAACATGTTTAGGATCAAAGTCTACAGGGATAGACCATTTGAATGAAGTACGTGAAACACATAAATCCTGTAAACCTGGTTTTAAGAAGTTATTCATCATTTCATTCTTTCTTGAAACAGGTTGAATAAATTCAGGGTGTTCTTCAATATGTTTGATTAAACGATCTGCATATTTAGATAACTTAAAGAAATAAGCTTCTTCTTTCGCATCATGAACTTCTCCACCACAATCAGGACATTTTCCATCAACCAATTGAGATTCAGTAAAGAATGATTCACATGCTGTACAATATTTACCTTCGTAATGTCCTAGATAAATATCTCCCTGATTATATAATTTCTTAAAGATTTTTTGCACTTGTTTCACATGGTATTCATCTGTTGTTCTCATGAAACGATCATATGTTGTATCCATCATATCCCAAATTTCTTTGACAACAGCTGCTTTTTCATCAACAAATTGTTTAGGTGGAATACCAGCTTCTTGAGCTTTTAACTCAATCTTTTGTCCATGTTCGTCAGTTCCAGTCTGAAAATAAACATTGTATCCTTCCTGTCTTTTACTTCTTGCAATAGCATCAGCTAAAATAATTTCATATGTATTTCCAATATGAGGTTTTCCTGAAGTATAAGTAATCGCTGTAGTTAAATAATAATCTTTTGGATCTTTCATCATATCTCCTCCTTCAAAATAAAAAACGTCCTTATAAAAGGACGTATTATACGCGGTACCACCTTTTTTTATATCTGTCGATATACCCTCAAAACTTTAACGCAGTTAACGTTTATCTCTCACTATTCAAGATAACAGCTCCCAGCCCATCTTCATAAAAGTTATGTCCTGATTTGCACCAACCATCAGTTCTCTACAACGCCCTTTTAATCTCTGCTGTTCTTTGCCTTTTTTATACTCTTAAACATTATCAAATATTTTTTTTAAAGTCAATAAAGTTTCATAACTATTTTTATAAACCACAAAATAGAAATCTATCTTTTCTATTTAAATAAACGAAATCAATGATTTCATTGCAGTTCTAATGATATAATGAAATTAATAAGAATAGAAAGGACTGATTTTATGGGTTTATTTAACAAAAAGAAAAAGATTGACGTTTGGGATGATGCTTATAAAGCTAAACCTCATTTTTATAAGCAATCTGATGGGAGTGTATTTGGTGCGATGAGTTTAACTGAAGGTGTGAAAACAATGTTCTTAAAACAGCCTCAAATACATTTTGAGGTTGAAGGTCAGCGTATATCACAATGGAGAATCGCTCTTATTAGTACAACAAATGATTCTATGATAGGTCAGCTAGATTATGGAACATGTCTTAAAAAATTACAGCCTTATATCCTTGCTGAAGATAGCAATTTTATTTTAGTAAGAGGATTAACTTTAGATGAATTAAAGAGCTTATAAAACAACACATCATAATGATAATCTTGTTATTATTTGAATGATCTCATCAAAAACAGATATGGAATACATGAAAGAAAGGTGAAAAATAATGATTTTAGGTATTATTTTAGAGTTCATTGTTGTTTCTTGTATCATAGTCAAGATTTTAAACATAAAGTATCGTAATCAAAGTTATCTTAAAAAAGCCAATTCTCTTTTCACTGCTTTGTTATTGATTTATCTATTGATTATTAATACGCAAAGAGATAGTGTCATCTCTTTTATTTCTTCTTATTCTATTATATATATCATAACTTTGATTATTTATATTGTTCTTATCATTATTGAAACCATTAACACGATGAAGGGAAAAGGATAATGTATAAAAAATAATGGTCAAGTTTTATATTTTTACTATCACTTTTTTAAATGTTATAATATTGATAAGGAGTGAGTGCATATGAAAAAGCTGATTATTTGGGTTGTGATGCAGTTTTTATATCGTGGTATGAAAGTTCTTTATCATGATGATCCACGTATGAAAGAAGAATTAGATGGATGGAAACAAGATAAAGTTTTAACATTACAAGTCATGCATGGACCTTCTATCACAATCAAATACACATATCAAAAAGGATTACAGAAAGTCAAAAATGTAAAACCTGATATTTGTATTACCTTTAAAAGCATTCAGACAGCTTTGCTTGTTTTTACAGGTATGATGAGTGTCAAAAGTGCTTATTTAGAACATCGTTTTTCTTTAAGAGGAGATGTTTTTGAAAGTATGAGATTTGTCAGATGTGTTGATTTGGTGGAAACTTATCTTTTCCCTCGTTTTATGACAAAACGTATTTTAAATCATCAGGAAAAGAAATATAAACCGACTTTATTGATTTATATAAAAGCTTTATTTGCTTAGGAGGGATCATTATGTATTTTGAATTTGTCAATAAAACAAAGGTATGTGCTGGGCAAAATGCTTTAAGCCAACTTGAATACGAATGTCAACAATATCATATGAAACATCCTCTGATTTTAACAGACCATGTTTTATATCAACTCAAATATGTTGATATTCTTACCAAACATTTATCATTAGATTATAGTCTATATACAGATATTCCTGTTGATTCTTCTATTCATACAATTGAAGATATTCAAGATTATTATATCAAAGAAAATTGTGATGGATTGATTGCTTTAGGTGGTGGAAGTGTTCTAGATACTGCTAAAGGTGTTTATTTGATGTTATCACAGGAATGTGAATCCATTGAAGATATTTTAGGTTTTGAAGATTTAAAACTGGGTAAAGATGTGCCATTCTTTGCGATTCCTACAACAAGTGGGACTGGTAGTGAAGCGACATGTGTCGCTGTGGTCAGTCATCCTGAAAAGCAAGTCAAACTGGAAATCATCTCACAGCATATTCAAAGTCATGTTGCTTTCCTCGATCCTGTCTTAACTCAAAACCTGCCTCTCAAGACAACAGCTTCCACTGGTATTGATGCTTTAACACATGCTATTGAAGCTTATACATGTTCACAGAAAAATCCAATCAGTGATGCTTATGCTATCTTAGCGATACAAACCATTTCACAAAATATTTTAAAAGTCATAGACAATCCAAAAGATGAAAACATTCGATTAAATCTTGCTTTAGCTTCTTATGAAGCTGGATGTGCCTTTTCGAATTCAATGGTTGGTATCGTTCATGCCATTGGACATGCTTTAGGAGCTGTCTGCCATGTAGCTCATGGAGATGCCATGAGCATGCTGCTTGTCCCTTGTATGCGTTATAATCTTGAAGTCAATAAAGACTTATATGGGGATTTATTATTATATCTTGGACAAAAAGAACTTTATAGTCAAACACCAAAGGAGCAGTTAGGACAAAAGGCCATTGATTATATTGCAAGTTTATTACAAACTTTACATGAAAAGACAAATCTTCCTGTATCACTGGAAAGTGTTGAAAGTTTGCCTGAAAATATCAATGAAGTGGCTGAGAAAGCTTTAAATGATGGAGCTTTAATAGTCAATAACAAATATGCAAATAAACAAGATATTATCAATATATTGGAGGGTCATTATGGATATTAAAGAATTAGTGAAAACTCAACGTGAATTTTATCAGACACAATATACTAAAGATATTAATCATAGAATACAGACTTTAAAAGCTTTGAGAACTTGGATTTTAGAACATCAAAATCGTATTATTGAAGCCTTGAAAAAAGATTTGAATAAAGATGCTGTCGAATCTTATATGTGTGAAATAGGATTGGTTTTAAGTGAATTAAACTATCAGTTAAAACATATTAAAAAATGGAGTCGTAATAAATATGTCTGGACGCCAATCTCTCAATTCTATGGAACAAGCTTTGAATCTTATGAACCTTATGGTGTGACATTGATTATGAGTCCTTGGAATTATCCTTTCATGTTATCAATTGAGCCAGCAGTTGGCGCTATTGCAGCTGGAAATACTGTAATTATCAAGCCGAGTGCTTATGCTCCAAATGTTTCACATGTGATTAAACAAATGATAACTGAAAGCTGCGATGAAAGATATGTGGCAGTTGTTGAAGGTGGAAGAGCTGAGAATACAGAACTTTTGGAACAACGTTTTGATTATATTTTCTTTACAGGTAGTGTGAATGTTGGCAAACTGGTTATGGAAAAAGCGAGTCGTTATTTAACACCTGTAACTTTAGAATTAGGTGGAAAAAGTCCTTGTATCGTTGATGATGATAAGAGCTTAAAACTGGCTGCTAAACGTATTGCTTTTGGTAAGTTTTTAAATGCTGGTCAGACATGTGTTGCTCCTGATTATTTATTGATTAAAAAAGAATATAAGGATATGTTCATTCAACATATGAAAGATATTATTCAAGAGTTTTTTGGAGATCAGCCATTAAATAACAGTCAGCTTGTCAAGATTATTAATCAAAAACATTTTGATAGACTCTCTCATTTATTAGAAAATCAAGATATCGTGATTGGTGGAACAGGAAATCCAGAAACTTTACAAATAGAACCAACGGTTGTAGATCATGTTGATCAAAATAATCCATTAATGCAAGAAGAAATTTTTGGTCCTATTCTTCCTATTCTGACTTATTCACATATAGATGAAGCTATAGCTTTTATCAACCAAAGAGAAAAACCTTTAGCTTTCTATATCTTTTCGCATGATAAATCCATTCAAAAGAAGTTATTAAAACATTGTAGCTTTGGTGGTGGTTGTATCAATGATACAATCATCCATCTTGCGACAAGTGAATTAGGTTTTGGTGGTGTTGGAAATAGTGGTATGGGATCATATCATGGTAAAAAGAGTTTTGAAACTTTCTCTCATACCAGAAGTATTGTTAAAAAAGCAACTTGGATAGATTTACCTATGCGTTATTATCCTTATAATTCAATGAAAGAGAAACTCATTAAAATGTTTGTTAAATAATTTAACATACTGTTAATATAAATTTCAAATACAATCTATATTATATAATATAGATAAATATAAGGAGGAAATATAATGAAATGTCCCGTATGTAAAGATGTTACATTATTAATGGCTGAAAAGCATGGTATTGAAATTGATTATTGTCCTGAATGTCGTGGAATTTGGTTGGATCGTGGGGAACTTGATAAAATTATTGAACGAGCTTCAGGAGAACAAAAACAGCATTCATCTAAAGATTATGAAAAATCACACAAAAAGAAGAAAAGTTCTACTTTAATTGATATTCTTGAAATCTTTGGTGGAGAATAAAAGCTGTCAGGGATAAGTGAAATGCTTATTCCGACAGCTTTTTTTAGTCTTCTAATTGTGATGTACAATGAGGACAACGTGATGCCGCAATATGAATTTCTGATTTACAAAACGGACAAATTTTCTTATCAGGAATGACTTCATCCTCTTTTTTACCAATACTCATCAATTTATTCACAGCTTTCATAATACAAAATAAAACAAAAGCCATAATAAAGAAATTTACTAATGATGAAAGAAATGCTGATGCAAAACCTGCAATATCCTGTAAAGTATATATTTTTCCACCAGTGACAAAATTTAAAATAGGGTTAATAAAATTATCAGTTAAAGAGGTTACAATGCCAGTAAAAGCTCCCCCTATAATAACCCCAATCGCCATATCCAGCATATTTCCACGTAAAGCAAACTTCTTAAATTCATTTATAAATTTCTTCATATCTTCACCTACTTTTTCATAGAATAACATATTTCGAAAAGAAAAACCATAATGAAAATGAACCCTATTATTAGAATACCCTAATAACAAGGTTCACTTTAAACTTTAATTATTAACACCATGATGTGGTGTAAATGATGTATCATCTATTCCTTTAAATGTATAACCTAATTTTTGATAATGTTCTATAATTTTTGGCAAGGCTTCAACTGTAGTTGATTTTGCAGCAGTATCATGCATTAATAAATTAATATTTTTTGCTTTACTCTGTGTGGCATTCTTTACCAGCACAGAAACTGGGCGATTGTTTCCAACTGCATCTGTTGAATCGGCATTCCAATCATAGTACTGATATCCTCTGTTTTGAACTTCAGTAACTAATGTTGTCATCAGACCTTTGCAGTATGTTGCCGATTTAGTATTAGAACTTCCACCAGGGAAACGAATATATTTAGGTACAAACCCAATTTGTTCTTTAACCATTTGCCCAATTTTATTTAAATCATCAAAATAAGCATCCATTGATGAATAAACTTCCTTATAATCATGACTATAGGTATGCAATCCTATCGTATGTCCTTTTTCATAAGCTTCTTTAATATACTTATTACATTTTTTATTGTTACCAGTCACAAAGAATGTTGCTTTCACATCATATTTTTCCAATATATCAATGATTTTCTTTGTATTTTCAGATGGCCCATCGTCAAATGTCAAATATATAATTTTTTCTTCATTAGAAGGAATAGCCTTTGATACAACCTTTTCAAGTACTTCAATTTGTCTTGCAAAAACATTTTCATTTCCACTTCTATCTTTAACAGTATATTTAACTGTATATGTTCCAGCTTTCTTCAAATTGACATCACTTGAATCTACAGTAATTTTTGGATTAGGATCACGATTATCTTTAGCTGTTAATCCAGAAAGATAATCAACTTCTCCATTCACTTTCACAGTCAAATCATGTAATCCTGTTAATTCTGGTTTTTCAGTATCCTTGACAATATTGACTTCTATCTCTTTCTCTGTTTTATTGCCACCTTCATCTTCCACAACAACAGTGACATTTTGTTTACCTTCTTTTGTAAAATCATAATCTTTTTTAAAATATGCTTTTGTTTTTGTTGCATCTTTAATGTCTGAAACAACATCTTTAACATCTACTTTCATACCAACATCTATATCTAAATTTTTAACTTTAAAAGTAGGTGCATGCGTATCTACAACTTTTACAGTTAAATCATATTTTTTATCATTTAATGCATACTGGATGGTATATTCACCTAATTTTTTTGTATCCACTTGACTTGCATCAACTTTTACATCGCTGATTTTATATTTTCCATGTATCTCTTCTATATAAGAAGTTGGATCAATACTTTCATTTATTTCTACTTCAACTGGATTTTTCTTAAATGCAATCAAAGGTTTATTGAACATTTTAAAGATAAAAAACACAACTGTAATAATACATAATATCCCAACCAATAATATAGCTTTTTTCTTTATATCCTTTTTTAATTTTAGACTCATATACAACACCTTTCCACGCTTTTCATGATATCAAATTGTTTTGAATTTCTTGTGGATATTTCTACTTATTTGTATTATTTTGTGCTGAATCTTTTAAAAGATAAGTTTGAACTTCATCAATAATTCCATTTGCTATAGCTTCTCCCATTTTTTGTAATTTTTCATTATCACTCAAATAACTATAGTCATTTTTATTATTGAGATATCCCATTTCAATCAAAACAGACGGTACTGTATTATCTCTTAAAACTTGTAGAGATTTCCCTCCATCTATAATACCTCTTTTTTTTGAATAATTTAATGTTTCCATATGTTTTCCAATATTTTGAGCTAATGATTCGCTCTCATTATTTTTTTTATAAATTTCAAATCCAGAAACTTCATCAGATTCATCAAATGAATTCACATGAACAGATACAAAATAGTGTGCATTATTTTCAGCACTTGTCGCTGCTCTTTTCTTTAAATCTTCTATTTTATTATTAGATAAAGAGACATCACTTTCTCTTGTATAGACAGCCTTAATATTGGCTTCTTCTAAGGCTTGACCAATCGCTTTTGCAGTTGTTAATGTTATATCCTTTTCTAAAACATCATTGACATTAGCGCCTGGATCCCAATCTCCATGTCCAGGATCTAATACAACTGTTGCTATATACTCTTTAACTTTTTCTTCCTCTTTTTCTTGGACAACTTCTTGTTGAACTTCAGGTTCTAATAAAGAAGAAATTGTATGAATCATCCAAGATGTTCCTTTATAAATACCAAAACATATAACTAATGCTAATACACAAACAATAATCACTCTATCTTTTCTAATTCTTTTCTTTTTTCTAACCACTTTTTCACTTCCTTTACAATCGTTGTTATTTTATCATTTTTTGTCGTATAATCAAATGTTTTCCATAAAAAAATCATACTGACTCTCATCAATATGATTTATTTCTTTGATTCTATAAGTTGAATAGCTTCATCAAGAACCTTTTTCCCATTCATCATTCCATAATCTTTCATATCAATAACGGCAATAGGTTTATTTTCATCAAATAATGAACGAATATGTTCTTCCTGAAAACGAACTTGAGGTCCTAACATGATTGCATCAGCATCTTGACCATATTGAACTGTGTCTGCAATTGGTCTGGCTTCAATATCAACATTTAATTGTCTTTCTTTAGCAGCAGCTAACATTCTTTCAACTAACAAACTTGTTGACATTCCTGCTGAACATACTAGTAAAATTTTCATAAGCATTCCTCCATTTATTATGATAACAATTTCAAAGGAAGTTGTAAAATTTTTTAATCAGTTTTTGAAAAAAACGTAAGCGTAAAATGAAAAAGCCCTATTATCAATCAACGACATTGATTATAATTAGAGCTGTAATAAATTGATAATTTATATATGCATTGATTTATAGGACACGACTAAAAGATCGTATCTCTACGATTTTTTAGTCAGATATGTATTATCAGGCAATTCTTTTGACCATGGCATATAATTATCAAGGGCTTCTTCATCATTGATATCTATTTCTGTCAATGATGACAAAAGATAGTTAAAATATTCATAGGGATTGAGATTGTTTAGCTTTGCAGTTTCTATAAGTGAATATAAGGCAGCGCTTGTCTGTGCTCCCTGAACCGTATTGGTAAACAGCCAGTTGCGTCTGCCTACACAGAATGGGCGTATCGCATTTTCTGCTCGGTTGTTTGATATCTCTATTCTCCCATCTTCAAGGTAGACTCTTAGTTTTTCTTCCTGGTTGATGCTGTATTTGAGTGCTTCACTTAACTTTGTTTTATCCACTGCAACTTTTGCACATTCCCTGACATCTTCAAAGAAATCATCAACCAGTGGTTTTGACTGAACCTGTCGAATTTGCCTGATTTCTTCATAGCTTCTGTCCGCGTTTTCCTTTTCAATTTGAAAAAGCTTGTTGATCTTATGAAAAAGCCTATAGCTGGCAGTTTGTTTGAGATCTACCCCAGCAGGCGCACTGTCTAGTGCTTCCTTATATTTTCTACGACAATGAGCCCAGCATCCCATGTGTGTAATGCCTTCAAGTTTCTCATAGGCCTGATAGCCATCCGTCTGAAGTATATGATGATAGCCCTCCAGATGCTTCTGGGCATGCTCGTGTCCTCTTGTATTTTCGTATATGAAAACAACTATCTGCTTCTCCTCGCTGCGTCCTGTCTTGTATACCTACATATAGGATTTTGTGGTTGCCTTTTGATGCGGTGCCTTTAAAACCTGAACAGACGTTTCATCTCCGTGCAGGTATTGACTTTTTAACAGAACCTTATGCATATGACTAGCGATTGTCCTGAAATATTCATCATGCAGTTTGATCATCCAGTTGGCCATCGTCTGTCTTGACAGCTTCAGCCCCATCTGATTGAACATGACTTCCTGTCTATACAGAGGCAGTGCTTTGTTGAACTTGTTATCAATGATATATGACAGAAGTGATGGCGATGCAAAGCTCTTGTATATGACCGGTTCCTTCATGGGTGCCTTGTATATTGGCGATTGAACAGCTTCCCTGTCACATCGATTGCACGTATAGACATATTGAATATGTTCAATGACTTCATATCGTGCAGGATGGTAGACAAGCTCCTTTCTTTTGTTTTCGCCTATCTTTCTAAGCAGTGCTCCACATTCTGGGCAGCTTTTATTGTCAATATCATGAATGACCTTCTTTACTGGCAGTGATGAAATATCTATTCCTCTCTGTCTGCTTTTTCTTTTTCTTCTGTATGTGATTTCTTCAAGTTCCGGTTCCTGCTTGATTGGTGTGGATTCTAGTTCAATTTCATCAAAAAGAGAAATCTGATCAGGAAGAACAGTCTTTTCTGAAGATGAACCAAAAAGCTTCTTCTGCTGAAGCTTGATCTGCTGACTGTACCAGTTCAGCTGCTCAGTCAATGCTTCAATCTTTTTATCCTTTTCATTGATCATCTTGATCAGTTCTTCCTGACTTAGATTTCTCAAGTTCATGACATCTTCACACCCCACATTACATGATTTCAGCTGTTTCGTATTATACCATAAAACAAACTGCTTTGTTAGATGAGAAGCTGCTTTTCTTTCAATTTTTCATCATATTCAAGACCCTCCAGAAGCCAACTGAGCTGACGGGAACTGATGGCTCTTGTCAATGATTCCTGCGATTCCTGGATTTTGAATTTTCCATGTTCAAGTCTCTTGATGAACAGCCAGAAGCCGTTGCTTTCATAATAGAGAATCTTGATGCGATTTCTTGATCGGTTGGTAAAGATAAAAAGGCTGTGATCAAGGACATTCATCTGGAATTGGGAATGCACAATGAGTGTCAGTCCATCTATCGACTTGCGCATATCCACGAAATGCGTTGAAACGTAGATATTCTTGACTTCATCAGCGTTGATGATCATTTGAGAGCACCAATGATTCTGTCAAGAAGTGCAGGATCAAATTCAATACAATGACCATCAATGGTCATTGATACATTGGGGTGGGCATCATCCACAACCTCGACAGGAACAAATAAATCACTTTGAAGTTCATCATTTTCCAGTCGTCTTTTTGACTTATAGAAAGAAGACACACAGATATTGTTCTGTCTGCAGAATTCCTTGACAGTCAAAGTGCTTTCCTTTTGACTATTTATGATTTTTTTCCAATCATATTGCATATAGTAAGTACCTCCTTTTTTATTGTACTTACATTTTAAATGAATATC
>NZ_NFLY01000015.1:0-54981 GCF_002161155.1 Massilimicrobiota sp. An105 | reverse complement strand
TTGGACATATTGGTTTAAAAATAGATGAAACACCTATCTCTATTTATCCTACTTTTGTTAATTACAATAAGCTTATATTAATGGTTGAAGATTATCATTATATTTTATTGATAGGAGCAGGTCTAGAAAATACAGCATTAACTTCATATCATGAATCACGTAGTGAACAACAAAAATTAGAATACTTTTTAAAAGTCTTAAGTGATAAATCCAAGTTTGAAATTTTAACTTTGTTGAAAAAGAAATCTATGTATGGTCATGAACTTGCGAAAGCTATGAATCTCAAAACTCCAACAATCTCTTATCATATGGATGCCTTATTGGATGGAGATTTTATTCGTATTAGAAAAGAAAATAATCGTATTTATTATTCATTAAATGAAGCAGAAATTGAACATATGATTCAATATTTACATCAAAAACTATTAAAAGAATAAGAGTAAACCCCGTTATTTGTCTATTTTCATAACGGGGTATTTTAAACTTATCCTTTTTTTAGTCCTAATAAATATTCCTTATTCGCATGAGGATCATCACTAATAAATTTTGCCCATTGATACTGATGTGTCTTTTTAGCACATTCTAGAAGATATGTCTGATATTCATTGATTCTTTTGATTAACATCTGCTCACAATCATCAATACCATACCTTCTGACAATAGCTGTTAATTCATAGACAACCAGTCCAATTGCATGTGTTTCTACATGAACTGTTCCACAACCCTGTCCAACAGCATGGCATAAAGCCTGATCTGATACATCTGTTATATCTTTAGCCATTGCATGTACAGCAAGTATAGCTTTTTTGGCTTCTAGCATTTTGATATCTCCTCTTGCCCATTGACGTGTTTTTTCAATAGCGACTCTAGGTCGATTGTCATCTGGATATTTATTTTCTAATGTGATGACGATTTCTTCTACAAATTTCAATGCCCACAAAACGAGGGCCTGATGAGATTGCTTTTTGATATCTGCCAGTAAGTCCTGTAAACAGGCACTTTCCCTTGAAAAAAGAATTTGATTTTTTCTTTTCCATTTGATTTTCATATCTGTTAAATCTATTTTATTCACTCTTTAACTCCCTGCCATTCATCATACCTTGACATGCCCATAGAATAATAAGCGCTAATATAAAATTCATTGCTAATGAGGCCATTGAAAGCATAGTAAGAACCGTTGGCGTTAATGCATTTGTCATCATAAAAATCACTGTTAATATAACACTTGGTAAAGCACTGACAATCATAATCAACATACGCATCATGTTTTCAAAGACTTGTGTTGTACGACTTTTTAACAATCGTATTGTCAGCACACTGGCACTCATAAAGATAAAAATATAACCAAACATATTGATCAGATACATGAAAATGGTTAAAAATGTTTCATGATAATACATTCCCACAACAATAAAAGACAAAGTTCCAATGATGGATACTTTCATAAAAGTTGGAATCATCACAGCAATAAGCTTTTTATAAGGTTTATCAGGTATAAGATAGATCTGATAATTTTTTAATTCACCTACTAAATCACTGGTTTGCATCATCATAAATAACCAGATTATCATCATATAGATAAAGAAACCAAATCCTAAATCAGAAAAAATAGTTATAACCAAATAAATACCTATGGAAATAATATCATTCCATGAGATTATATTCCCTTTCTTTTTCATCAATAATAGATTTTTTGATAACACTGCATAAGCACCATCATAAAACCTTTTTACACTGGTTTTTTTCACTTTCACATTTCTTAAAGCATCCTGATTACCTGCTTTAAATTCTTTTAATTGTTTAGATAACTCTAATGAATCTTGTAATGCCTGTTCATAAAAATCACCTTTGTAAGTAATAAATAATAGATAGATAATGACTAAACTTATAACCAAAAGCAATAATCCTAAACAAACCATCCCCATTTGAGAGGTCACATAAGAAATCAAAGTCAACTTTAACCAACCAAAAACAGGTACAAAATAAAACAGTGGTGATTCAATAAAATCAATCATAATTGTTTGAATCCTTCCTGTTTCTAAATATGTCAGTCCTAAAATAATCACCAGCACAATCCCAAATATTCCTGCGATTATATAATTTATCTTTTTATATTTTTGATCACCTATTGATAAAATATAGCTATAATCAATAAAAACAAGAAAGATCATAATAGTTAACATACTACCTAATAATGCTAGTCCTATAAATCCAAAATCTACACTCATTCCCATATTCATACCAATAAAGAAAATCAATGCAAAAAATGATAACAATATGGATTGCAAAAAGGTTTGAAATGTTAAGAATGTCATAATTTGCTTTTTATGAAAGGGTCCACTAAATAAGAAATAAGCATCTTCTCCAGAAAACAAAGCTTTTCTTGAAGAAAGCATCGTAGAAAATAACATTAAAGCCAAAAATCCAACAAATAGTAAAATAGATGAATGCAATTCAAAATTCACAGCCATATAACTTTGATCTTTTGGCAAAAATAAGAAACTATAAAATACAAAACCATATAAAAGAACAATAAAGATCGTAAAGATTGCACTTGATGGCTTCTTAAAGAGATTTCTCACTGTCGCTTTTGTTTTCATAAACCATAATAAACATAATGATTTCATACTATTCTCCTTCAGTTAATTCAAAGAAGTAATCTTTTAAGCTCTCTTCTTGAAGTTCATCTTTTTTGATTCTTTTGATAATATGTCCTTCTTTCATAATATATGCTTCATCAAAAATATCACTGACAATATCAATAATATGTGTACTGATTAAAACGGCGCATCCATTATCAGCTATATTTCTTAATAATTTAAGTGTTTCTTCAATACTTGCTGGATCTAACCCCACCATTGGTTCATCAACCAATAATGCTTTTGGTTCAATCATAAAGGCCAATAACATACTTAATTTCTGTGTCATACCTTTACTTAATTCTTTGGCCATCTTCTTTCTTTTTTCAGTCAATTGAAATAATTCTAAATATTTTTCTGCTTTTTGTTTATAGTTTTCAATCTGATAGGCATGACCAATAAAATCAATATGTTCTTCAACAGTTAATAAATCATAGAGAACTGGTGTTTCTGGCACATATCCAAAACATCGTTTCGCCTCAATTGAGGCATTATCATAACCACAAATGTCAATACTCCCCTCAAACTTTAAAAGATTCGCTATACTCTTAATTGTGGTTGATTTTCCTGCTCCATTAGGTCCTAATAGGATAGTAATCTTTCCACTTTCAGCAATCAGTTCAACATCATCGACTGCTTTAAAATCTCCATATTTTTTTGTCAGGTGTCGTATTTCTATCATATCATCCCTCCTCTTTCTTTTTTATTATATACCCCCCTCCCCGATATTTTTGCAAGGGGCAAGCTGATAATTTTATTATAAGCTATCATAAATCAAATGTCATTGATTATCATATAAAAAAATCCTAACTCATCGTTAGAATCTTTTTTTCATTAATTCATTTTCATCTCTATGATATCTACATTTTGATAATCAATATGATCATTGATGTCATAGACAATTTGACTCAATACATAGTATCCACCATTGATATAAATTTCAAAAATATGATAATCATAATAAATTTCTAAATCATAATGTCCACTTAATGGTGGTGTTTTATTCACATTACAAACTTTATCATGTTGAATAGAAACTTCCGTTCTATCACAACATAAGCAATCATCCTGTATAAAAAGCTTCATGCCACCCAAACAAATTTGACTATTTGAGTATAATTTGACACGCATATAAAACGGCTCTTTCAAACTGACACTATCTACCTGACGATGGAAGTATTGTTGAACATGTGGCTGTACTAACTGATAAACATGATCATTTTTATATTCAAAAACCCTTGGCAATATATATAATCCTGTCCATGATTCATTTTCAACTGGTTCTCGCATACGCATCCAAGCTAGCATTGTGCGTTGACCATTCTCATCCAGAAAAGTTTGAGGCGCATAAAAATCCAACCCATAATCTAAATACATGAAATCTCCTTGTTGAGTTATTGTCATTGTATCTTCATCAAATTTGACTGGCATTATAACGGCAACACTATCTGGCTGTGAATCACGAATATGTTCTGGCGAAAAAATCATAAAGTATTGTCCATTGATTTCAAATAAATCAGGACATTCCCACATATCACCAATACGATCATCTAAAAAGCGATTCTTATATGTAAAATGAATAGCATCTTCACTTTCATATAATAAAACTTCTCCACAATAGCCTGTTTCACTTGGAACTTTACTACCTACAATTAAAGCATATTTCCCATTTTTCATTTTCCACACTTTAGGATCTCTTGTATGTCTCACATCTCCTAAAGTTTTATCTTCTATGACATCAATAATCTTTTGTTTTCCATCCTTATTATCAAAATGAAAACCATCATCAGATATCATTAATGCCTGTGATGCAATCAAATCATCATCACTATATTGGATATGTACATACTCAGGATTTTCTTTCGCATAGCGAATAGCCGTATAATAAAGATATAATTTTCCATCTTTTTCAATAGCTGAACCTGAAAAACAACCATTGCGATCATAAATTTTTGATGGATATAGGGCAATAGGGTAATGCTGAAAATGAATAAAATCTTTTGTCGTTGCATGTCCCCAATGCATTGTTCCCCAAAAATTTTCATATGGAAAATGCTGATAAAAAATATGATAATTTCCTTTATAATAAATTAAACCATTAGGATCATTAATCCAATGATATGGTGCTGTAAAATGTATTTTTGGTTTCATGATGTTTTCCTCCTTATATTTATCATATCATGTTTTGATTGACATGAAAAAGATTTATTTTTGACAAGACTGATTTGATACATTATTTTATAAAGTAGAAACGATTCAAAAGGAGGTTATGATGTTGCAGGCTCTAGCAAGTGATATTGATCACACTTTATTTTTCCAAGAAAGAAATCCACAAATTTCAATTCAAGACTGTCAAGCTATACAAAATTATCAAAATCAAGGGCATCTCTTTGGTTTATGTAGTGGTCGTCCTTATCAGGGTGTTGTACACCTATCTGACCAGATTCACCCTGATTTCTATATTATCACAAGTGGTTCTCTTATTTTAGATCATGCTTTACATATAATTTATGAAAAGTTTATAGATCATCAAATATTACATCAGTTATTTTATCAATATAAGCAGTACGCTCTGATTATTATTCATGCTAGTCATCATCTTACATATAAAACAGATAAAGAATTTGTAGAAGATGATTGTTATTTAATATCTGACCTTCAAGATTTTGAGGATTCTGCTTATGGAATTTCTTTGGTTTTTCATGATGAAACAACAGCATTACAAGAAACACAAAAAATAAATCAAACATTTAAAGATATAGAAGCCTTTCAAAACAAAGATTCTATAGATATTGTGCCAAAGGGCTGTTCTAAAGGAGAGGCATTAAAAAGAGTTAAAGACTATTATCAAATAACTTCTTTAGCGGGTATTGGCGATTCTTATAATGATTTATCAATGCTGACAAATGTTGATATTCCTATCACTTTTGTAGACGCACCTCAAACATTAAAAGATATTACCCAGTTTCATGTTCATAGTGTTGCTGAAGCGATTGCCAATTTAAAATGTTATAACAAAATAGAATGATGACTTCTTGTTATATGTTTAGCAAAATATATCTCTTTTATAATGAGAGATATACTTTTCTAAATGATAATTTTTTTCATGAAAATTAAAGTTCATATCTTATTTCTGCATATTTTTTTGATTTCATAAAAGCATATAGCTTTACGTGTATTGTTTTCTATAATAAAGGTATCAAGCAAACGAGTGAAAAAATGAATAAAATCGTATTTATTAATGTTGATGGAACATTATGAAACTATGAAAACAAATTACCTGAATCTGCTGCCATTGCCATCCAACAAGCTCATGTAATTGATGAACTTCTGAAACATCTTCATGCCAGTATAGAAGATACCCTAGCTTTTGGAGATGCTAAAATTGATATCCCAATGTTAGAATATTGCCACGTTGGTGTAGCCATGGGTAGTGGTGGTGAAGAAATCAAAGCTATGAAATGATAATTATAGTCAATAAGAATGATATAAGATTTTAAGGATTAAGTTAAGATACTGGTTCAATTGAAAATTGGTACCTTTTTGATTATATCAAAATAATTGATTCATCTTACTTTTTTAGATGAACTTATTTTTGATTTGACCCTTTAGTTAATACCCTAGTTTATATATCTTCTTTTTGAGCAATAAACTGTGTCAAATAAAATGGAATACATAATATATCTTTGTCTTTAGATACATCTTTTGAGTGAATAATATAGCGATTAAGAATTCTGTCAGAAAATTTAACATAAAATTCATCAATAGAAGTATGAACCTTATAATTTGATGATTTGACTTCAATAGGGCAAATCTTATTTTTCCTAGATAGTATAAAATCAATCTCATAATTTTTCTTTTGCTTAACATTAGAAAAAGTATAATAAAATAATTCATTTCCTGTTGACGTTAATATCTGTGCAACTGCATTTTCATATAAATAGCCTAAATTTGCAGAAAGTTTGTCATTCAATAATTTTTCATAGATAATATTATCTGTAAAGTCTTTATCCTTAAATTGAAGTGTAACAAACAGTCCTGTATCGGCCAGATACAACTTGAATTTGTTTAAATCTTTATATGCAGACAATCCTACATTAGGGTCATTTGCATGATATGCAACACTCACGACCTTAGAATCCTTTAGCTCTGAAATCATACTTAAAATAGAGTTATCAGTCGTTTTATATGAATTCAACACCTTCTTCGTTTGAAATCCTCTGGTGTTCTTGTTTAACTGGGATGGAATTGCTTCAAAAAGCATTGCCAATCTTCCAGTAGAATCAATTTTTCTAAAATCATCCTCATACAAATTTAGAATATCTCTTTTTACCATATCTACTTTTCTAAAATTATTCGTTGTAATGTATTCATTGACAGATTGTGGCATTCCACCTACCAGCATATATAAACGAAAATCACGCATCAACTTTCGATTCAGCCTGTCTCCAAAATTCTTCTTATTATCAAATACGCTTTTCAATAACTTCATAGTAGAATTATCATTCAAAGCCCAAAGAAATTCTTCAAAATCCATTGGATGCATTTGCAGTTTTCTTTCTTCACTCGGAATGAGAATATCTTTCACATTTTTTTTGATTGAAATCAATGAGCCAGTTTCAATATAATCATATCTTCCATCCTTTACTAATGTCTTGATTGCTTGTCTTGCATAAGGGCAAAGCTGTACTTCATCAAAAATAATAACAGACTTTCTTTCGGTTAGGTCTACTTTATATTGCAATTGAAGTTGAAGAAAAAAATAATTCAAATCAGACATATCATCGAATAACTCTCTAATTTGTGCAGAAGCAACAGAAAAATCAATGAGGATATAACTATCATATTCCATCTTTGCAAATTCTTCTACTATAGTTGATTTCCCAACACGGCGTGCTCCTTCAATAAGTAGGGCTGTCTTCCCATTTGATTCTCTTTTCCACTCTTTTATTTTTTCATAAATTTTTCGCTTAAACATTGGCAAATTCCTCCTATAAATTTATTATATCCAAAAATCGCAACTAGCTCAATGGCTATATATCCAAAAATCGCAATAAAATTTCTACATAAACCTCCAAAAATCGCACTTATTTTCTCCTGCTAAAAAAGAAATTTGAGTGTTGGATTTTGTCCCTCCTCTCTATTTTTGATAGTGTCGTTAAAAATACGAGTTTATTCAATGTAGATAGTTCTTATTATCTTCTAATACATCTTATATATTTTTCTTCAAATCAAGCACATTTCAAGATTAATTCTAAATAGTTTTTCATGAAATATGTTTTCATTAATATAAAAAGGACGCATTTATTAACGTCCTTTGTAAATCTCTATCTTCATAACTCCTCAATTATTTGGTGTGTGATTGACCTCACAATAATATAGATTCCAGTCATTGTATAGCCTTTGTCATTCTAGATGTCCATTTACATTAACTCTACTTTATGACATTTTCTTTTATTGTGCTTTTAAATAATCAATCACTTCATCTAATGAATCAACAATTTTTGTCACTTTTTCAACAAACTGAGGTTCCGGATATTTCATATCAGGGACACAAATCACATCAATATGTCCATCATAAGCTGCTAAAATACCTGCCTCACTATCTTCTAAAACCAAAGCTTCTTCTGGTTTGACATCGAGTTTTTGACATGCTGTTAAAAAGATTTCTGGATGAGGTTTACCATGAGTCACTTCATCTCCACAAATTGTATCATCAAAATATTTTGTTAGATCTGCATTTTTTAAGATTTCATCAACACGTGCTCTCCCACTTGATGTTGCCACAATTGTTTTATAATTATTGGCTTTTAAGTATTCTAATAATTCTACTAATCCTTTTTTCTTAGGAACATATTGTCTTAAACTTTCATCAATCCATACATGAACATCATCCCATACTTCATCCATTGGAAAATCTTGACCATAATGATCAATAAATACCTGACAGATTCCCTGCTTATTTTTACCCAAGCAATTTCTATATAATTCTTCTGTAAAATCATGGTGTCCTAATTGCGCCAATTTTTTTACATATTCATTATATGTCACTCTTTCACTATCAATCATCAAACCATCCATATCAAATATAACTGCTTTTTTCATCTACATTCACTTCCTCTTTCCTTATTCTAGCATATCTTCATATTCAAGAACAAGAAAAGTTATGAACTACTCTGTTTTAAATGCTTATGCATAAATCTTCTAAATGAGAATGTATTTGTTATTGTTGTGATTAAATCTGAAAGAGGTTCAGCTAACATAACCGCAAAAACACCATCTGATATAAATATTGGTAAGATATAGATGAGTGGTATTAATAAGATAATCTTTCGATAAAAAGCAAAGAAAAATGAAATCTTACCAAATCCAAGTGATGTATATGATTGTTGATAAGTTGAGTTCGCTCCCATAATAATGAAACCAAAGATATAAACTCTTAACATACGACTTGCTAATTCAATTAACTCTGGATCATTAGAGAATAACTGTACAAATACTTGTGGTACAAATTCCATCAACAAAACACCCACAATAGAATAAATTAATGATACTTTCATAGCTAAAGAGATAGCTTTTTTAACACGATCATATTGTTTAGCCCCATAATTATAACTGATGATAGGCTGTGTTCCTTGTGCAATACCTTCCATTGGTAATTGGAGAATCTGATTCATAGATAGCATAATTGTCATAGAACTGACTGCTAAATCTCCCCCAAAGAATAAAAGTTGACGATTAAAGGAAACTTGCAGTATGCCTTCAGTTGCACTCATAAAGAAAGGAGAAAAACCTAAACCTAAGACTCTTTTCATGATATCTAAATCAAATTTAAAATATTCTTTTTTGATTTGGATAGTTGTTTTCTTTCCTAATAAAAACTTCATAACCCAAACACATGAAACAAATTGAGAAATCACAGTTGCAATTGCAGCTCCTGCAACATCCATGTGTAAACCAAAAATAAAGATAGGATCAAGAATAATATTCAAAACACCACCAATAAGTAATGTAAACATTCCATATTTTGCAAAACCCTGTGCATTGATAAAATAATTTAGACCAACACTCAATTGAACAAAGACCGTTCCTAAACAATAAATAGAAAGATAGTCCATAGCATAAGGCAATGTATTCTCACTGGCTCCAAATAACATTAAAATATCTTCACCAAAAATTAACAGGGCTGCCATAATAATAAGTGAAGAAATCACCAAACTAAAGACACAGTTTCCAAGTATCTTTTCAGCAATATCCATTCTCTTTTCACCCATTCTAATAGATGCCAAAGGAGCTCCGCCTCTTCCAAATAAATTGGTAAAAGCTGTAATAATTGTAATAATAGATGTACATAATCCAATCCCTGCAATGGCTAAAGCACCATCAGCTAACTGTCCAATATATATTCTATCTACCATATTATAGATAAGCGTTGCCAGTTGAGCAAGAATAGAGGGCAAAGCAAGTGAAAGTAATAATTTTGATATTTTCTCATTTTCCAGTCTTTCATTCATGTTGTCCACCTCCTAAATTATGATAAACCTGTTGTAAAATTTCATGATATTTGACAATATCTTCCTGTGAAATATTCTGATATGCCTGTTCATCAAAAGCATGTTGAATATTTTGAATTTTTTTAACTAACTCATCTGCCTTTTTTTCAACACATAAAATATTCCAACGTCTATTGACAGGATCAGGATTTCTTGTTACTAAACCTCGTTTCACCAACTTTTCAATAGCTAATGAGACATGTCCTTTAGAAATACCACGCACATTGACAATATCTTGTGCATGATTATATTCTGGATTATTTGCTAAAAAAGCCAAGACATCAATTTCAACTTGTGTCATCTGATATTCTTTTAACAATTCATCAAACAATGAATTATACTTTTTAATGATATAAGGGTGCATTCCCAGTGAAAAAAACTTTTGGATGCCCTTTTTTGTTTTGATTTTCATAGTTTTCTCCTTAACTGTTTTATTTTGAACAGTTATATAATAAACCTATTATTCCATGCCTGTCAATATCTTTTTAACAAAACACATGCTTTGACTTTTGATATTGAACTTGTTATAGTAAAAATGGTGATAAAAATGAATTTATATGATATAGAAGTTATAAATAGTCATAATCAAAAAGAATCCTTATCAAAATATAAAGGTCAAGTTTTGTTAATTGTCAATACTGCCACAGAATGTGAATTTACAGAACAGTATGATCATTTAGAAGATTTATATGAAAAGTATCATGAAAAAGGCTTTACAATCTTAGATTTTCCATGTAATCAGTTTGGTGAACAGGCCCCAGGTACAATGGAAGAAATCATGTCTTTTTGTGCCGATACTTATGGTGTCAGTTTCCCTCAATTTGCTAAAATTGATGTGAATGGTCCATTAGAATCTCCCGTATATACATATTTGAAAGAACAACAAAAACCTGAGTTATCAAAAAGGATTGAATGGAATTTTACAAAATTCTTACTTGATCGAAACGGTCATGTTGTTGAAAGATTTGAACCATTAGTCACACCCTATGAAATTGAAGATAAAATCATTGAACTTCTTTAATACAAACAGTTTAAAAAGATATTATTCAACGTTAAAAAGGTTTACTTAAACACAAGTAAGCCTTTTAAATATCAGATTTATCTTTTCAATCAAATAATTTTAAATAAATTTTTTCATCACACTCTTTAAAAACATTAAAAATAACTTTTTCAATTGTAGAATGTTTAAGATATTCATGAACTGTCTTGAATGCGATTTTCGCTGCATGTTCATTAGGAAAATGAAAAACACCCGTTGAAATACAACAAAATGCTATTGATTGAAGCTGATACTTTTTTGCTAATCTTAGACAGCTTTCATAACATGATGCCAGTAAAACCTCATCTTTATGGGTAACCGCTCCTGTTACTATTGGACCTACAGTATGCAAAATATAGCGAGAAGGCAAATTATAAGATTTTGTTATTTTAGCTTGACCTGTTGGTTCTAAATAGCCTTGTCTTTGCATAAGATGATGACATTCATTCCTGAGTTGTACTCCAGCAAATGTATGTATGGCATTATCAATGCATTGATGTCCAGGTACGAAGCATCCTTCCATCTGATTATTAGCAGCATTAACAATGGCATCTACTTTTAATCTTGTAATATCCCCTCTCCATAAAAGAATACGATCAGAAGCCTCGTCAAAAGAAACAACGCCCTTTTTCGCATTTTCTTCTTGTAACATAGCATCTTGAATATTTAAGAATGTCTGTGAAACTGATTTAGCTTCCCTGATATTCACTAAAGCACGATAAAGCGCAAATAACTCATCATGACCTTGAGGTAAGTCTATATGCATATTGTTTTCATCTAATAAATATTGAATTAAATAGATTAATCTTTCATTTTGTGTCATGGTCATTCCTCATTTCATTCGCTACAGAATTTAAAATATTATGGATATCTCCTTGAATTAAGATAGATTGTTTGTGAATGTTTTCAGGGCAATAGAGATCATCTAAATTTATACTGATATATACTGCATTCTTATTTTGAGATACATAATTCCAAAATGGATATTTTATAATCACTGGTGTATTGGATCCTACACCTAATTCTAAATATAATACCTTTGTATGTTGATGTTTTTGAAGAAAGTTTTGATAACGTTGTTGTGCCTGATACCATCCTTCATCTTGTACAAATGTCTGATCACATCTTAAATTCATTGTCATTGGTGCTCCACAACGAGGACAACATGGAATGAGTTGAGATGGAATCTTCATATTGATTTGTTGCTTTAACATAGCTTTTACTATATCTTCATTATCATAAGTCTGCTGATGACAAGGCTTAGAACATTGCCATAAACCATAATCTCCTTGTGTATAAAATAATCTTGTCTTATCAAAACCATTTTTTTGAAACTGATGATCTACATTTGTCGTTATAACAAAATAGTCTTTGTCTTTAACGAGTTCTAAAAGAATCTGATAAGTCTTTTTAGGAGAATCAATATAGCGATTATAATAAATATGTCTAGACCAATAAGCCCAATATTCTTCTAATGTCTCATACGGATAAAATCCTGCTGAATACATATCACGCAAATGATATGTATCAATAAAATCCTTAAAATAAGTTTCAAATCTTTCTCCAGAATATGTGAGTCCAGCTGAAGATGATAAACCTGATCCCGCCCCTATAACAATAGCATCACATGATGTCATGATTTTAACAATTTGTTTGATAAGCATATCTTTATTTTTCATTTTCTCCACCTTTTGATAATCGCATGTACGGGACAGACTTCCTGACATTTTCTACAATGTAAACAATGATGTTGTTCAATCATAAAAGATTGACTTGATAAATGAATACATTTTTGGGGACAGATATCATAACACATTTGACAATTGATGCACTTGTCTGTAATTATATAGCCTTCATTTTCTATCGTCATTCCTACCGTAAAGCTTTGCCTATATATAGGTTTTCGACTTAAATCAAAGTATTCTCCTTTGCTTTCATATATTTGAAAGACCTCTCAAACATCCCTTGATTCAGGAGTATAAATCTGATTCATATAAGGATTCTTTACAAAAATATCCTCTCATTTATCATGACCTATATTTTTGACCTTTCCATTTAAAGAAATAGCAACTGCAGATAACGTATCTTTACCTTTGATTCCTGTTAAAGCAATATGGGGATGTTTCATTAATCTTTGATAAAAAGACTTCCCTTTTGCGGTTAAGAAATATCAATAATCATCCTCTAACAACATCATATCAATAGCACAGGTATACGGTATTCCCTAATCATCTATAGTTGCTATAACAGTTGTATGAATATCTTCCTGTAAAATTTTCAGTATTTCATGTGTCGTCATATTGAAACTCCTTTATGATTTTAAAATGTATAACACTTTTAATGTAACTTAAATCATTACAACGCTCACACAAAATATATCACTCTTTAGTTGTAATGTCAATAGTTACAACTATAACAAAAAAAAGAAATGCCTGATAGCATTTCCTCTAATCTTCTTTGATTCCTCGCATATATGGATTTGTATATAAAGAATAAACAAGCTGTATGCACATCACACACCATATAACGGGTTCACAGAATATAACTGCCATATATTGGAATTGAGGGATAAAAATAAATACAAATATAATTTTTCCTACAAATTCAATAATACTTGATATCAATGGTAATAATTTCTGTCCTAATCCTTGCAATGCATAACGTGTTTGCATCAAAACTCCTAATACTGCATAGAATGGTCCCACAATTGTTAAATAAAGTGTTCCATTATCTAAAACTGCACTTTCACTAGAACCTGAAATTAATTTTACAAGTGATGACCCAAATAATAGAATAATGATAGTCACAATAGCTGCCATAACAACATCATAAATATAAGCATATTTCATCGCTTTTTGAATTCTTTCGCGCTGATTTGCTCCTCTATTTTGTGAGACAAATGTTGAGATTGCAAGCGCCATAGCTGTAAAAGGCATATTAAAGAACATGTAGAGTTTTCTGGCTGCTGTATGTCCTGCAATAATCAGATATCCTAAATTGTTGATTCCATACTGAAGAATGACTGATCCTGCAGAAACAATACTGCTCATAAATCCCATTGAAAAGCCTTGTCCTAATAATTCTTTATATAATTCTTTATCGACTACAAAATGTTTTTTGGATGGTAATAAGATCTGTGTCTTTTTGAAAATATAAATAATACATAATATAACTGATACACCTTGAGAAATAACCGTTGCGACAGCTGCACCCTGAATTCCCATATTGAGTTGTGTAATAAAGAAAATATCTAATACAATATTTAATAAAGACGAAACGATAAGGAAAACAAGTGGCATCACACTATTTCCAATGGCTCTCATTAAACCAGCACAGAGATTATAAGCAAACATAACAACAATGAATAACACGATAACTGAAATATAGCTATATGCTTCCTGAATAATATCTACTGGTGTATTTAATAATTCTAATAAAGGATGTAAGCATATCATTCCTATTGTTGTTAAAGCGATAGAAACAATCAATCCAATAACAATAGAACTTGCTACTGATTTTTTTAATAGTTCTCGATTTTGTGATCCAAAACTTCTAGCTGTAACAATTGCCAATCCATTACCTATTCCTAATGCAAACCCTACTAATAAGTCATAAATAGATGTACATGATCCAATAGCAGCTAATGATACATCACCTAAATAATTTCCAACAACCATTGTATCAACAGTATTATATAATTGTTGGAATACATTAGAAACAAGTAATGGAAGAGCAAAAGTAATCAATGATTGAAATATAGGTCCATGAATCAGATCAACATCAGCCTGAAAAAAGCTTTTTCTTTTTGCACCTTCCATATGTCTACCTCTATTCAGTCACATTACGATTGATAATTTCTACTAATGTAAAAATTCCATCTTCGTATTCATATTTTAAAATACAGCAGTTATAAAATCTTTCTGTTTTCTTTACTTTTGCATATTCTTCCCATGCACGATAGAACTGAGCACAAGCCCCACCATGAGAAACGGCTAAAACGACTTCATGATCTTCTTTATTCATGATTTCAGTTAATGTCTTTGACATTCTTTCTCTTAATTCCATTTCACCATCTCCACCAAATCCTTTGAAGAAATCTCCATATGGTAAAGGTGGATTCAAACATTCATCTTTTCCTTCAAAAACACCAAAATTCCATTCTTTTAAACCTTTCACTCTTGTATAAGGCATCTGATAATCAGTAACGATTTCTAAAGTATCACAAGCTCTTTCTGATGTAGAAGAATAAGCATGATCAAATGTAATATGATTATTTTTAAAATATTCACCTGCAATCTTTGCTTGTTTAATCCCAAGTTCTGTTAAAGGGGCATCACACCATCCTTGTATCTTGTGTTGAACATTAAATAAAGTTTGTCCATGTCGCATTAAATAAAGTGTTTTTTTCATTTTTCTATTCCTCCCTGATGATTTGATTTCACTATATCTTTTAATGTGATTTTTGGATGACGATATCTTGCATTTGGATTCTTATCGAACTTCAACGCAATCGCATGAAATGGGCAGTTTTGTACACATGCCAAACAAAAATCACATGTTTTTGACTTTCTTTGAGCTTTTCCATTAACCATCTGAATATTACCAGTAGGGCAGACTTGCTCACATATTGTACATCCCGCACACTGATCTGTTATTTGAATTGTTTCTCCATTATTCAATTCAGGATGATCCGTAAATCTTTTTGTCACCATTTGGTAAGCTTCCTGGCTTTCTTTTGTTGGTTGAGGTATATCCTTTTCTTGAGCTTCAAGTCTAGCTTTCGCTTCTTGAATTTGCTCATCTACATGCTTATTGATAGCCATCTGTTCTTCCATATCGAATGAAGGTAAATAATTATCAACCATTTTAATCGTTTGAATAAAATCAACATGTATTCCATGCTCTTTACAAAAGTTTTCACTCCATACACCAGCTACTGTATCTCTATTTCCATAAGTCAATAACATATAAAAATAAGGTGTATCAAATTTGGCTTTTGCTAAAAAATGTCTAACAGTTTGAGGAAGCTCTCCAGCATAAATAGGAGCGACAATCCCAATCTTATCAGCTTTATATCGTAAATCTTCTTTTTTCAACTCCTGTGGAATACTGTAAAGATCTTCTTCAATCTGTCTTGCTACATATAAGCAGTTTCCTGTTGCCGTATAATAAAATATCATGTTTCTACCTTCTTTCCAATGATATTGTAAGCATTTTTATTGTTTTTGTACAATATCAATATGGAAATCTGCTATAATAAAATAGAATAGTGAGGTCCTCATATGATAGAATTAGAACAACTACAACATTTAGTTACATTTCAAGAATGTCAGACATTATCCAAGGCAGCTAAACAGCTTCATATATCACAACCTGTTTTAACACGTTCTATGCAAAAATTAGAAGAAGATTTAGAAGTCAATTTATTTAACAGAACTAAAAATAAAATTGCTTTTAATGAAACAGGTCTATTAGCTGTTTCTCTAGCAAAACGTATTTTAGATGATACAAAAGATATGAAAAAACAACTTGTAGATTTTGATAGAAAGCTACATACTTTTGCGATTGGTTCATGTGCGCCAGCACCATTATCTTATTTAAGTCGTAAATTTTCACAGTTCTATCCTCAAAGAACATTATTAACAGAAATTAAAGATATGCATATCTTAATCAAAGGTCTAAAGGAAAAAGACTATACAATCATTATCATGCCTTATGACATAGAAGATGAACAGATTGAAAGTATTCCATTTATGGACGAACAATTATTTTTTTCTTTACCTTTAAATCACCCTTTAGCTCATAAAAAATCCATCTCATTAAAGGAAATGGATGGAGAGAAAATGTTATTAATGTCAAATATTGGTTTTTGGAATGATATGCATAAAAAAACAATGCCCCATACAAAATTTCTGATTCAAAACGATCGTTCTGTTTTCTATGATTTGGTAGAACTGTCTACATTACCTTCATTTACATCTGACTATGTTATGAAAACTGAAATCATGCCTCAAAATAGAGTGATTATTCCTATTTCAGATGCCCAGTCACATGCGACGTTCTACTGCTGGTATCTTAGAGAAAACGAATCTCAATTAAGAACTTTATTATATCATCTATAAAAAAGGATGAAATAGTTCCCAAATAACGGAATTCATTTCATCCTTTTCAATATCATATTTATTTTAACTTATTGTATTCTTCGTCACTTACTGGTTCTAACCATTCATTAGAAGCACCTTCTGCTGGTACAGAAATGGCAATATGGGCAAACCAGCTATCTTTAGCAGCACCATGCCAATGTTTCACTTCTGGAGGAATATCCACAGTATCACCTGCTTTTAATTCTCTAGCAGGTTTCCCCCATTCCTGATACCATCCTCTACCATCAGTAACCAGTAGAATTTGTCCACCTTTATGATGAATATGCCAATTATTGCGACAACCTGGTTCGAATGTGACATGACTTACTGGTAAACTTTCAGCAAGGGGCTGTAAATAACTTTGACCAATAAAATATTGAGCAAACGCTGTATTTTCTTCTCCAACGGGAAATAATGTTTTAACATCTTTCATACTCTTCTAACCTCCTATCTGCTTCTATTATATATCCACCAAACAAAAATATCTAATACCTATTTTTTATTGTCAACAATGCTTAAAAAGCATTAACATTTGGCGACAAACTGATTAAAAATCTCCTGCATTTTTTGATCAGTTTTACACATATCTTCAGGATGAAATTGAACTGCTGTAATCGGTAAAGATATATGTTCAATAGCTTCAATCATCTGATCTTCACTGTATGCGACAGCTTTTAATCCCTTTCCTAATCGATCAATAGCTTGATGATGAAAACTGTTCACATATCCTCTATCTTGAAAGATAGGATATAAAAAACTATTTTCTTGAATGTTTATTGTATGACTTGCACATTCTCTTCTTTCTTTTTGAGAATGTAAAAGTATTTTCTGTGGAGCATAAGATAAATCTTGATAAAGCGTTCCACCAAAAGCTACATTGATTACTTGAAGTCCTCGACATACACCGAAAATAGGTATATTTTTTTGTGTTGCTTTTTTTATCAAGGCAATCTCATATAAATCTCTAGGATAATCTGTTTCACCTAATAAGGGTAATGGATTTTCATGATAGAGTAATGGATTGACATCACAACCACCAATAATCATTAAACCATCAATCATATCTAATTGCATATCTATATCTTTAATAGGAACAGGCGGCAATAAAACTGGGATTCCTTGTGCTGCAATAATAGCCTGTAAATAATCTTGTTTAATAAAATGTATATATTTATCATTTTGTAGTTCTTCACTACATGTTATTCCAATTCTCTTTTTCATACTTTTCTCCTTTCTTCTTTTATATCAATTCAATATATCATAAAAATCATATCTTATACATAAATATGATTTACAATATTTTATTCACTTTTTATTTGAATATGAATACATGCAAAAAGCCAGCTAATGCTGACTTTTATTTTTCAAAATGCTGTGCTACTTTTTGTAAGTCTTCAATAATTGGTAAATGTTGTGGACATACATTTTCACATTGTCCACATCCAATACATTCACTTGCTTTACCAAAAGTCTTTGTCAAGTTATTGTAGTATTCACCTTGAGGTGTCCATCCTTTTTCTTCTACTTCCTGTAAATCAGCATTGTATAATGAGAAATATTTAGGAATAGCTATATGCATTGGACATCCTTCTGTACAATATGAACACCCTGTACATGGAATAGCAATCGTAGAATTAATAATATCAACAGCCTGACGAATCAATTGATATTCATCATCATGAAGTGGCTGCATATCTTTCATATAGCTTATATTATCTTCTAATTGAGCCATATTAGACATCCCACTTAATACCATCATGACATTATCAAGACTTGCTGCAAAACGAATAGCCCATGAAGGTACTGACATATCTGGATGATATTCTTTATACATATTTTCAACTTTTTCAGGAACTTTCGCTAATGTTCCACCTTTAACAGGTTCCATCACAATAACAGGTTTATGATATTTTGTTGCCACCTCATAACATTGACGAGATTGAACACCTACACTATCCCAATCTAAATAATTAATTTGTAATTGAACAAATTCAAACTCTGGATGTTCCTGTAATACTTTTTCTAATAATTCTGGTCCATCATGGAATGAAAATCCAATAGTTTTAACCAATCCTTGTTTTTTCTTTTCTTGAATCCATGTAAAACAATCAAGCTTTTCATATGTTTCAATACTATGTGTATTAATATCGTGTAAAAGATAATAATCAAAGTATTCTACCCCAGTTTTCTTTAACTGTTCATTAAAGATTTTATCTCTATCTTCTTTTGTCTGAATAAAACCTGAATGTAATTTTGTAGCAAGTGTATAAGTCTGACGATCATGACGTTTCACTAATGCCTCTCTCGCTGCATTTTCACTATTAAATCCACAATACATCCACGCTGTATCAAAATAAGTAAATCCATTTTCTATAAAAGTATCTACCATTTGTTTCACTTGTTCAATATCAATCTTTGAAGGATCGTTTTCATCAAGTGATGGTAATCTCATTAATCCAAAACCTAGTTTCTTTGTCATATCATTTCCTCCTACTCGATTATTTATTATACACCCTAAAGTTAACTTTAGGTCAAGAAAAAAGAAAGGATCACCTTTCTTCATCTTATTCTATATGACCACTGCTGAGTCCTTCATTCTTCTCATCAAGTGGTAACCATTCTAAAACACGTTCAATATAACAATCCCAAAAATCCCATTCATGCGCACCAGGTCCTTCTTCATAAGTGACATTGATTCCCTGTTGAAGTAAAAAATCACGGTAATCACGATTTTCTTTAATCAGTGAATCATCAGTGCCACATGCCATATATATCGCAGGCACATTTTTTATAGCCATATTTTGAATCAGTGCCTTATAATCTTTGTCACTTCCTTTTAACTTATGTAAATCACCAAAAACAGAAGTTAAATAACTTCTTTTATACATATAAGGTACGTCGTCACCATCCTTAGCGTTGATAAAAGTGTCAATCAATAACGCTGAAGACAATGCGGCAATATAACCAAATGTCTGATAATATTTGAGTCCATTGATAATAGCTCCATATCCACCCATAGACAACCCTGCAATAAATGTATCTTCTCGACGTTGTGATAAAGGGAACATGGCTCTTGTGATAGAAACAAGTTCTTCACCAATAAATTGTGAATAATATTCATGGGAGTTTTCATTATCAACATAAAATTTATTCTCTCCTGAAGGCATAATAACAACTAAATCATGATCCTGTGCCCACCTTTGAATACGTGTACCACATACCCAATCTGTATAATTTCCAAAAATCCCATGTAATAAGTATAATGTTTTGAAATTTTTATTTGGCTGGTTTAACTTTTTATCAACAGGAATAATAGCATTAATTGTGACTGTGCGCATTAACTTTTCTGAGAAAAAATCAACTTGTACTAATGCCATTATGATAAATCCTTTCCAAAATATTTATAAAATGCTTTATCAATACCTGCACAATCAACATAATCAGTAACAAATTCTGCAATGTTTTTTAAACGATCTACTGCATTTCCCATCGCAATACCATGTCCAACCAACTCAAACATTTCCATATCATTCACACCATCACCAAAAGCATAAGTATCTTTTTGATCAATTCCTAATTTTTGATATAAATACTTACAGGCTGTTCCTTTTTTAAATCCCTTATGATAAACATCCATACGAATCAATCCATGATCATAAGCAACAATTGTCATGTCATTTTCTAATTCATGATATGCTTTCCACATTTGTTCCACTGTTTCAAACAAAACACAGCAACTGATAGCATCTACATCCTGAGCCTCATATCTTTCTACTACATTCTCAGGTCTTTGATCTGTTCCCTGAAACATTACACGATGTTTAACGATCAATTCATCATCCAAACAATCACACCATTCTCCATGATGTCCATAAAACATAGGTCGCCCTTGATATTTTTGATAAACTTCCATTTGTTTTTGTATTTCAGGAGTTGTTAAAACTTCATCAACCAGAATCTCATTATTATAAATGATATAATGTCCATCACATAAAACATAACCATCAAATGGAATATCTTTTAATCCTTCAGGGATAGCGCCTCTTGCTGAAGCAATAACGATCTTATTGCCTTGTTTCTGAAAATCTTTTAAAACCTGTTTGGTTTGATGACGAGGTTGCATCATACCTTCTTGAGCATTTATTAAAGTTCCATCAATATCAAAGAAAACTATTTTCATTTTATCATTCTCCTTGCCATCATTATATCATTTCTCTTCTTTGAAAATCCATATAAATCCAACGAAAAATATCTTGATTCAAGATTCTCATTTATGTAAAATCAAAAAAGAAATGGAGGTTTTCTATGAAATTAATTATGCTAGGTACAGGAAATGCTTTAGTAACAAAGTGTTATAATACCTGTTTTGTATTTGAAAATCAAAATCAATATTTCTTAGTAGATGGTGGTGGAGGAAATACCCTTTTATCACAGCTAGAAAAAGCGCATATTAATTGGCAGGATATTAAAGATATCTTTGTCACACATAAACATATTGATCATCTGATGGGAATTATCTGGATGATTCGTATGATTGGTCAACATATGAGTCAAGGAAAATATCAAGGTGAAGTGCGTATATATGCTCATAAAGAACTTATTGATATTATCATGCAAATGATTCATCTGGTTTTAGAAGCAAAGCATACACAATTTATTAACAAACGCATTCACTTGATTGAAATTCAAGATCATGATAGTCATATGATTATCAATCATCAAGTCACTTTTTTTGATATCCATTCTACAAAAACAAAACAATTTGGTTTTCAAATGCAATTAGATCACAATAAAAAGTTATCTTGTTGTGGAGATGAACCATGTCATCAAATCAATGAAGCTTATATTCAAAATAGTGATTGGTTACTTCATGAAGCTTTTTGTTTACATAGTGAAGCTGATATTTTTCATCCTTATGAAAAACATCATTCGACAGTGAAAGATGCCTGTCAATTAGCTCAGTCTTTAAATATTCAAAATCTTCTTTTGTATCACACTGAAGATAAAAATATCAAACAACGTCATTCTCTCTACATGCAAGAAGCCAAACAATATTTCCAGGGAAATATATGGATCCCTGATGATTTAGATATTATTAACATTCAATAGAAAAAGGAATTGAAATACGCAAGCAGTTTATTTCAATTCCTTTTCTATATCATATAACAAAGATATTTATTTGTAGGCATGATTGAAAGCATTTTGTAAATCTTCTATAAGAAGTTCTACTTCTTCTAATCCAATATACATTCTGATATGTCCAATATCTAAGCCTCTTTTTTTCAATTCTTCCTCGTTGCTTCCTTTCCATACAGGCATAACTAAACTTTCAAAGCCACCCCAACTATAGGCCAAAGTAAAATGTTTTAAAGAATCAACAAATCTTTCAATAACATCTGGGGTTGCATCTTTTAACACAAAACTTAATAAACTTCCATATCCCTTTAAATACTTATCTGTTAAATCAGTAGATGTATGAACCATAGGATGATATATTTTTTTAACATATGGACTTTGTTGTAAAAATTGTATCATCTGTTTAACACTTTGTTCTTGAGATTTTAAACGAACAGGCAATGTTCGTAATCCTCTTAATGCTAACCAGGCATTCATTGGGGACATTGTTGCTCCTAAAAAGATTTGACCAAATTCATTGATTTCATGTATATATTTTTGATTAGAAATGACAACGCCACCAACCAAATCACTATGTCCTCCAATATATTTTGAACAAGAATGTATAACAATATCAATTCCATGCACCAAAGGATTTTGAAATAATGGTGTTGCCCATGTATTATCAATAACTGTGATAATATTTCTTTTTTTCGCAAATTGACTGATCATCTCTAAATCAAGCATTTCAAACTTTTGAGAAGAAGGACTTTCAAAATAAATCATTCTTGTATTGTCCTTAACAAAAGCGAATATATCTTCAGTAGAAGATACATCAATTTTTGTACTTTCAACACCAAAACGTTCAAGATTTTGAATGAATTTGACAGTTGATCCATACACAGTATTCACAATGACAATATGATCCTTTTGTTGAACCAAGCTCAATATTGTGGCGCTGATTGCTCCCATTCCTGAAGCAAAAACTTTAGCACATTCTCCTTTTTCTAATTGAGCTAGTTTCTCTTCTAGAATTGTTAATGTTGGGTTTTCTCCCCTTGTATATGTATAAGCACTTTTCTTATTCATATTAACATCAACATAGTGTTGAAAATCATCAAATTGAAATGAAGATGTTTGCACAATCTCAGGCGCAACACTCTTATATTCTCTTTGTTTTTTTTCTACTGATAAACAAATATTCTCTTGATCTAACATTTTATTTCTCCCTCTAAATATTTCCCAATTCCATCATGTTCATTATCTTCACAAATAGCATCTGCAACTTCTTTTACTGTATCAAAAGAGTTATCCATAGCTATGCCAGTTCCTGCTATTTTTAACATATCTATATCGTTTTCACCATTACCAAAAGCAATAACATTATCTAATGATATATTTTTAATTTGTGCTAACTTCAAAAGAGCCTGTCCTTTTGAAGCATGAACTGGATTAATTTCTACCCAATCTTTTTCTACTCTACATATACTAAAACGTGAAGACATCTGTTTTTGAAGAATTGGTATTTTTTCACTCATCATTGTTTCACTTTGCACAAATGCAACTTTCTTTATTGTAGAAAAAAGATGTTCTGGTATTTCATGAATATCATCAACTATATGTCTTTCTCTATCAATAAAATGGTCTTCCATAATCCCTGTATGTCCATAATCAAAAATATATAAACATGTTTCAAAGAAAATAATCATATCAAAGAAAGATGTTTGTGCTATTTCATTCAAAATCATTAAATCATCTTTTGTGAGTCTTTGTTCTCGATGCAGACATTCTTTTTTTGAATTATAAATCTCTAATCCATTTAAAACAATATAACCACTTTGAGGGTATTGATCCATATCTAACTGCTTCCCATAATACTCTAAGCTACTGATATCTCTGCCACTTGCTAAAACAAGTGCTACACCCTGTTTTTGAAGGTTCATCAAAATATCTTTTGTATATGGGAGTATTTTTTGTTGAGATGTTAACAATGTCCCATCCATATCCATCACAATCATATCTATATTTTTCATCGTTTTCCTCCCTCTTCTAACCATTGTACAATGGGTAAAATCCAAAATGCAACCCTTAATCAAAAAGATGTGCCTAAGCACATCAAAGAAGTGAGTGATATACTGTTTTTAGTTGTTTTCCTACTCTTTCAAGTGAACGTTCTTCAGCTACTTTTCTCCCTTCTTTCCCTAAATACGGAAGCTTCTTTTCTACAACATTTTGTATCAATTCTATAAACTCATCATTATCTTTTCCTTTATAACAATTCTTTCCATGTATAAGCCAACCTTCATAAACAGGTATATCTCTCAAAATAACCTGTTGATAAGATGACAACGCTTCTAAAACAACTATTCCTTCTGTTTCTTCATAACTAGGGAAGAAAAACGCATCTGCCCCACAATAAGCACCTTTAATAATATCACCGGTTATATAACCAGGAAAAATCACATTGGATGGATGATGTTTAATCACATTTCGAATTTGTTGAGGTATGGTATATAAAGAGATATCTCCAAACCATATAAAAGTATATTGGGGGAGTTTTTGAGCGATTTCAATAAAATCTAATATTCCTTTTCTTTGGAAAAACAAGCCAACACAGATAATAACTTTTTGTTGTGAAGTAAGATGAAAATATTGTTTAAACAATTGAATTCTCTCTTCATTATCATTATATTCTTCAATATCAACACCATTACTTATAGCATATATAGGTATATCTTTATTGACATAATGACTAATAAGTTTCTTTGAATATGCTGTTGGTGTAATAAGACAATCCGCTTTTGAATAGATTGTCATTAATCGTTTTCTAAATAGAGATGACATCTGATTTGATAAAATAAATGAATTTTTAAAATCCTCTTCCGTACTATGCGCATGAACAATGACTTTTTTGTGCATTTGATGACAACGATGTATGAGCCACTGACTCTGAAGTCCAACTGTGTTGATATGTGCAATATCAAAGGATTCTCGAGGATCTAAAGTATATTCTATTCCTTGAGATTGCAATGCTATGATTTGATGTTTAAGTGTTCTTCCGATACCAGATTTTCTAATCATATTCTGATTTTCAAAATATAATAAAACTTTCATAATATCACCTTTCCTATCTTCACTATACATAAAAAAAAGAAGAATAATGAAAAAAATTATGAAAGATTTTCTAAAAAGCATTCTATATTCGTAGCTTTACAATAATAAACAAATATTATTGTTATGATTAATATAAAACGGTTCTACTCGACATCATGAGTGAGTATTTGAGTAAACGATATATTCATTTTATACATAGATATATGAGTTGAAATCAATTATAAAATATAACTCAAAATCCTATATTAATGAATAATTATAATCTCATCAATCATAATATAAAATATACATTACATATTAATACCCAATCTCATAACCTATAATTTTGAAGAAATGTATGATTTGGCATAAAATAATATTGAAGAAATGTATGATTTAGCATAAAATAATATTGAAGAAATGTATGATTTAGAACAAAACAATATTGAAGAAATGTAAAAAGGAGTGATGGCAGTGTATTTCAAAAGAAAAGCTTACGATAAATTAATAGATTGGAAATCAAATTATGCTGATAACTATGCTGTTTTGTTAGAAGGTGCAAGACGTGTAGGAAAATCAACAATAGCTAAATTATTTGCTGAAAATGAGTATAAATCATACATTTTGATAGATTTTTCAATTGCTTCAGCTGATATATTATCCTGCTTTGATGATATTAATAATTTGGATATGTTTTTTTTAAGGTTACAGGCAATCACTGGAATTAATTTATATGAACATGAGTCAGTTATTATTTTTGATGAAGTACAGTTATTTCCTAAAGCCAGACAAGCAATTAAGCACTTGGTAAAAGATGGACGATATCATTATATTGAAACTGGTTCTTTAATATCCATTAAAAAAAATGTGAAAGATATCTTAATCCCTTCTGAAGAAATGAAAATTGAAGTCTATCCTATGGATTATGAAGAATTCTGCAATGCCACAGGAAATAATTATAATTTAATAAAGCAATTGTTTGATATGAAAAGAGCAATTGGTCAAGAAGTGAATAGAAAACTCATGAGAGATATTAGGATATATATGGCAGTCGGTGGTATGCCTCAAGCTGTTGAAGCATATGTGAATGGGAATAATTTTTCCACTATAGATAATGTAAAGCGTCAAATTATTCATCTTTATGAAGAAGATTTCAAAAAAATAGATCCATCAGGAAAAATATCTGCGCTTTATCATTCAATCCCCGCTCAATTAGCTAAAGATCAAAAGAAATATCGTATGTCCACTGCGCTAAAAAAGAGAACGACGATTAAAGAAGAAGAATTATTATTTGATTTATTTGATTCTAAAACTGTATTACCCTGCTACAATTCAACCGATCCTAAAGTGAGTTTGACTTCAACGAAAGATTTAAATAGCTATAAACTCTATTTATCTGATACGGGATTATTCGTAACACTTATGTTTATAGACCGACCTATTACAGAAAATGAAATATATGCTAAACTTCTTTCTGATAAATTACCAGCAAATTTAGGATATTTATATGAAAACTTAATGGCACAATTATTAGCTTCAAAAGATAGAGAATTATATTATCATACATGGCAAAAAGAAAATAGCACTCATTATTATGAGATAGACTTTTTAATTTCTGAAGGTAGTAAAATTTCAGCTATTGAGGTCAAATCTTCAGGTTTGGGTAAACATGATTCTATATGTGAATTTGAAAAAAAATATTCAAAACATATAAAAAATTGTTATATCTTTTCGCAAAAAGACTACAAACAGGAAAATGGTATACAGTTTATGCCCATATATTTAGCCCCATTTATATAAAATCTATTATTTAATAGAAAAAAGAATAACTTACAAGATATCTCTCCTTATCAAAATGAATAATTGAAATATCTCTAAATAATAAGTCTTGAAATCACATGATTTCTTTGAGAATAATATGTTACAATAATGATATAAGGAGTGTGAGGCTATGCTTTTAGTTGATAAATTAATTCAAAAAGATAATTTTTCAAAAAGTGAAATGATTATCGCTGATTATATTATTAATCTTGGTGAAGATATCAAAGATATTTCAGCCAGAAAAATCGCAAGAGAAACATATACTTCCCCAGGAACAGTTTTAAATCTATGTGAAAAAGTTGGTGTTAAAGGATTTGATCATTTTAAAAGTGCATATTTAAAAGAAATACAATATCTTGATCAGCAGTTTGGAACCGTTGATCCTAATATTCCTTTTCATGAAAATGATACTTTTTTTATAATTGCTAATAAAATGGGAACTCTATATGAAGAGACTATTAAAGATACTTTATCCTTATTACAACATGATTCCTTACAAAAAGCTGTCCTTACATTATCCAAAGCTCAAAATATTCATATTTACTCTTTTGGAACCGCACTTAATATTGCAGAATCGTTTAAAGAAAAAATGATGAAAATAGGAAAAAATGTTTATATCACCAACAATTTAAATTATCAAAGATATGAAATGAATTGTATTACCAATCGTGATTGTGTGATCTTTATTTCATATTCTGGTGAGACAGGAAATATTATTGATATGGCCCAAACCTGTATTATAAAAAAGATTCCCTTTATTTCTATGACATCTTTTGGAGAAAATACATTAAGTCAAATGAGTGATATCAATCTCTTTATTTCTACCAGAGAACGATTAACTCATAATATCGCAAATTTTAATAGTAATTTATCAATTTTCTTTCTTTTAGACATTTTATACGCTACTTACTTTTCATTAAATTATATGGACAATCTTGAATATAAAATGAATGTTACTCATAAATTTGAAAATAAGCGTAGTTCTACTAATCCTATCTTAATTGATAATACTCATAAAAAATAACACTGTTCAGTTTTCTATTTCAATTTTTTGACAAATTTTTTAACAGTGTTAAATGTTGTTCAATAAATATTTTTTTCAAGCCTCTTTGCATGTATATTTAAACATGCAAGGAGGTTTTTTTATGAAAATAAGAGACAATTTCTTATGGGGAGGAGCCACAGCAGCGAATCAGTATGAAGGTGCTTATTTAGAAGATGGAAAAGGTTTAAGCATTGCTGATGTGGAAATGGGAGCCCGTCATGGTGTTCCAAGAGAAATCCATAGCTATGTTCATGAGGATTGCTATTATCCAAGTCATGAAGGTGTTGATTTCTATCATCATTATAAAGAAGATATTGCTTTATTTGCAAAAATGGGATTCAAATGTTTTCGTATGTCAATTAATTGGCCAAGAATCTTCCCACATGGTGATGAAAAGACACCTAACGAAAAAGGTTTAGCTTTTTATGATCAAGTTTTTGATGAATTACTTAAATATGGTATTCAACCTATCGTCACAATTTCTCATTATGAAACACCATTATATCTTGTTCAGAAATATGGTTCATGGAGAAATAGAAAGTTGATTGATTTCTTTGAACATTATTGTGATGTTATTTTCCGTAGATATCATCACAAAGTCAAATATTGGATGACTTTTAATGAAATCAATGAAACTATGAATCAAAAACAACCATATCATCAAGCAGGTATTATTTATCAAGATAATGAAAATCCAGCTGATGTAAAAGTACTTGTTTCTCACAATATGATGGTAGCAAGTGCAAAAGCAGTTATATTGGCGCATCGTATTGATCCCACTTTAAAAGTAGGATGTATGTTCCAATATCCAACAACATATCCAAAAACTTGTCATCCAAATGATATTCTTGCAAGAAGATATCATATGATGCCGAATTTCTACTATGGAGATGTTATGTGTAAAGGCTATTATTCTAATACATGTACAGCTCAATTAAAACGTATGGGTGCGACTCTTTCTATGGAAGAAGGAGATAAAGACATCCTAAAGGAAGGAAAAGTTGATTTTATTGCCTTTAGTTATTATTTTTCTTCAATTGCTTCAAGTCCTGATGGTAAGGAACTTATTGTTGAACGTTCTAATCCATATCTTCAACGTAATGATTGGGATTGGCCAATCGACCCAACCGGACTTAGAGTTGCATTAAATGAGTTGTATGATCGCTATCAATTACCTTTATTCGTTGTTGAAAATGGTTTAGGAGCTATTGATCATATTGAAGAAGATGGCTCTATTCAAGATGATTATCGTATTGAATATTTAGCAGGTCATATTGAAGCTTTGAAACAGGCTATTGAAGAAGATGATGTAGATGTGATTGGATATACTTGTTGGGGACCTATTGATATTGTTTCAGTAGGAACAGGTGAAATGAGAAAACGTTATGGTTTTATTTATGTTGATAAAGATGATGAAGGAAAAGGAACATTAAAACGTTACTTAAAGAAATCTTTTTATTGGTATAAGAAAGTCATTGAAACAAATGGTCAAACAAAATTCGATTAAGGAAAGAGGGTAAAAAAATGAATAATGTGTTTGAAAAAATGAACGAAAAGCTTGTCCCTATTGCTATGAAAATTAGTAGTAATAGATATTTGACAGCTATTAAAGAAGGCTTTTTCGGTGTTATGCCAATTATTATTGTAGGATCTATATTCCTACTACTTACAAGCATTCCAATAAATGGTTATGAAGAGTTTATGGCAGGTATATTAGGAGAAAATTGGAATGATATCTTTATGTTTCCATATCGTATCAGTTATGGACTCATGTCACTATATGTTGTCGTAGGGATTGCTAAGTCTTTAGCAAATCACTATCAAATAGGAAGTCGTGAATCTATCATCGTTGCTTTCGTCTCTTATTTTATGTTAACTCCTTTGATTGTAGATGCAGACAATGCTAAAGGTTTACCAATTGATAATTTCGGTGCTTCTGGTTTGTTTTTAGCTATTATTTCATCTTGTTTAGCAGTTGAAATATATCGTTTTATCTTAAAGAGAGGATGGACAATCAAACTTCCTGATGCTGTTCCACAAAACGTAGCTAAGCCATTTGAAGCTTTAATTCCAGTTGCTTTTATCTTTATTATCTTTAATATTATTCGTTTAATTTTTGTAAATACTGATTTTGGTAGTGCACAAAACTTTATCTTTACAATGTTACAACAACCTTTACAATCTCTTGGTAGTACTTTACCAGCAACTTGTATTGTTTTATTCATTGAAGCTATTTTATGGTGTTTTGGTTTACATGGTTCTTCTATTGTTTCTGCTGTTATGAATCCAATTTGGAGATCACTCTCTGCAGAAAATGCTGCTGCACTTGAACTAGGACAAGCTGCTACTAATATTGTTAATTATCAATTTATTGCTAACTTTGTCAAAATCGGAGGAACTGCTGCAACTTTAGGTTTAGCTATTGTTATTCTTCTCACAGCTAAATCATCTCAATATAAAGCATTAGGAAAATTATCTATTGTCCCTGCTTTATTCAATATTAATGAGCCAATTGTCTTTGGATTACCAATTGTTCTCAATCCAATTATGGCTATTCCATTTATTGTTGCTAATATTGCTGTTGCTATAGTAACTTATGCTGCCACATTCTTTGGATTAGTTCCAGTAAGTATTGGTGTCGAAGTTCCATGGACAACTCCACCTATTATTTCAGGATTCTTATTATGTGGTTGGCAAGGTGCTGTTTTACAAATTGTTCTTATTCTTGTGAGTATGGCTATCTACTATCCATTCTTTAAAATGCAAGATAAACAAGAATACGATAATGAAGAGCTTGCCACAAAACAATAAAACAAAAGGCATGAAAAGCATGCCTTTTTTCACAGGAGGAATAAAAAAATGAATAATATATCACTTATAAAAAGAGCTATTGCCTATATGATTGATTTATATTTAGGTACACTTTTATCTACAATTCCTATTTCTCTTACTACTTATTATCAATTTCATCAAATATCTCAAGATATCACGTTATTTTCTAAACCTATATCTTCTATTTTACTCTTATTAAGTATATTTGCATTAATCCTATATTTTCTAGTTATCCCATATTTCTTTCATGGACAAACGATCGGAAAGAAAATTATGAAATATAAAATTTGTTACTCATCTTTTTCATCATTATGTATTAGACAATGTATATATATGGTTTGCTTAACTTCTCTTACATCTTTAATCATTCAGTTTATCTCTTTATTTTCTTCCATTTCATTAACACCTTATATAAACACTTTCGTTTTTATTTTATCTTTCGTTATGATTATTTATATACTTTGTCATAGAAATCACATTGCATTGTATGATCAATTAGCTAAAACAGAAATTCAATAAGGAGTCGCTTATGGATTATTTAACACATAATGAAATAAAATATGTTCAACAACATCTTGAAGAGAATATTCAATTATTAAAAACACTGACAGAAATTCCTTCACCTACTTTTCATGAAAAAAAACGTGCTACTTTTTGCTTGAATTGGCTGCAATCAATAGGTGCGAATGCTTATATGGATAATGTTAATAATGTTATTTGTCCAATTAATGGGGAAAATAATGAAACATTAATCATTATTATGGCTCATAATGATATTGCTTTTCCTGATATTCAGAATATTCAAGTCAAACAAGTTGATAACAAACTTTTTGCTCCTGGTATTGGAGATGATACGGCTAATATGGTCAATATGTTAATGACCATACAATATATTATCAAGATGAGACTTCAACCAAAATATCAAATCTTATTTGTCATCAATTCAGGAGAAGAAGGATTAGGTAATTCTATGGGTTGCCGTCAGATTATAGAAAAATATCATTCAAAGATTAAGGAATTTATTTCTTTGGATGGCTATCTCAATGAATGTACTTATTGTGCAGTTGGCTCAAAACGTTATCAGATTGATGTAAAAACACATGGAGGGCATTCTTATGTTAATTTTGGTCAAGAAAACGCAATTGCCTGGATTGCAAAGATTATTACACAATTAAATCAAATTTCTTTACCAACTGAAGCAAAAACAACTTTTAATTTTGGAAAAATAGAAGGTGGAAGTGCTATTAATGTTATTGCTAATCATGCCTCTGTAACATATGAATTTCGTTCATCAAGTCAACAATGCCTAAATATTATGGAACAATCGTTTCAAAAAATCATTAATAATATAAATGATAAACATATTGATATTCAAATCAAAGTATTAGGAGAGCGTCCTGGTAATGGACCTTTATCACAAGAAAAAATGAGAAAATTTACAAGTAGAAATCTTAATATAATTCAACATTTTTATAAAAAGAATATTATTTTATGTGAAAATTCTACTGATTCCAATATCCCACTATCATATGGTATTTGTGCAAATACGATAGGAACAATTATTGGCGGTGATGCTCATACTTATCATGAATGGATTGACATTAACAGTATTCCTATTGGGTTTCAAGTTGCTATGGCATTGATTCTTCAATATGTTGATTGGGAGTTACGTATATGAGTATAACTATCATTTGCTTACAATTGCTTCAATTATTAATGATGATCTGTTTAGGATTTGTCATTGGTAAATGCCACCTTTTTCATCATCATTTTTCTAATGATTTAACAAAATTTGTTTTGAATATCACTATGCCTTTTTTGATTTTATCTTCTGTAACAACATCTCATTTTGATCAATTGCCTATTTTAGATATTCTCTATGCTAGTTTTTTATTAGTTATTCTATTACCTATTATTGCCTATATTATCATCAAAGTATTCCATATCCAAAAAGATGCATCCTTACATATGTTTATGATAAGTTACCCTAATGTGGGTTTTATGGGTTTTCCTTTAATTCAATCTATTTATGGACAAGGTGCTTTACTATATACTGCTATTATTAATATCGGTTTTAATATTTCTTTATTTTCTATTGGTATATTTATGATGAACTATCAAAATAAGCATGAATTTCATTTTTCTTTTCAAAAAATAATAACTCCAGGTATTATTTCCTCCTTATTAGCTTTATTCATATATGCCTTCTCAATTACCATTCCTTCGCCTATTGCTAACTTTTGTACAAATATTGGAAATATGACAACTCCATTATCCATGTTCATAATTGGTCTTACTATGTCACAATATCATCTTAAACAAATGTTATTTGAAGGCCGTGTTTATCTATTTTGTATCTTTATTAACTTTATATTACCAATTTGTTTTATGCCTTTATTTCAATTCATTCAGAATAATATTGTTAAAGGTATTGCATTAATTATATTGGCTATGCCTGTAGCAAACAGTGCAGCATTATATGCTAAAACTTATCATCAAAATGAACAATTAGCTATACAAACAATTTTTATTTCTACATTGCTTTCCGTTATTACTATTCCTTTACTTGTTTATTTCTTTTTAATATAGGAGGTTGATTCTATGAGTATTCACCAATATAAACATTTATTACAGTCTATCAATTCTCAAATTTGGTCTTTTTCTGAAATAGGTTATCAGGAATTTCAGACCGTTAAATTATTGACAAGAACTTTAGCTTCATATGGTTTTAAAATAGAGAAAAATATTGCTGGTATAGCGACTGCGTTTAAAGCTACTTATGGTCACCAAAAACCAGTTATTGGCTTATTGGCTGAATACGATGCATTAAGTGGTCTAAGTCAAAAAGCTGATTATTTAAAATATTGTCCTAGAGAGGAAACACATAATGGTCATGGTTGTGGGCACCATTTAATAGGAACAGGTATAGTGGGCTCAGCTCTATTAATAAAAGAATATATTGACCTTCATCCTGATTGTGGATCAATCGTTATTTTTGGTTGTCCAGCTGAAGAAAATGGAGCTGGTAAAACTTATTTAGCCGGAGCTGGTGTTTTTGATCAAATTGATGTTGCTTTAACATGGCATCCAAGTACTATGAACACTGTTATGGTGGGAAGCATGCTAGCTAATTGTCAATATTACTTTCGTTTCCATGGATTAAGTAGTCATGCTGGTGCGGCTCCTGAAAAAGGAAGAAGTGCCCTAGATGCTGTTGAACTTATGGATATTGGAGTTAATTATTTAAGAGAGCATATGGAGATGACAGATCGTATTCATTACGCTATAACAAATACTGGTGGAATATCTCCAAATGTTGTTCAATCAGAAGCTGAAGTTCTCTATCTCATTCGTAGTCGAAATAATCAAAGTGTTCAAAAACTTTTTGAAAGAGTCTCAAATATTGCAAAGGGTGCTGCTCTTATGACTGATACAACTGTTGATATTGTTTTCGATAAAGCCGTCAGCAATGTTATTCCTAATGATACTTTAGCAACTCTTGTTTATAATGTTATGCAGACGGTTCCTTTACCTCAATATAACACTGAAGAAAAACAATATATTAATAATTATCGTAAAATCATTGGTGATGATTGGTATCAAGATTTAGGATTAATCCCCGCTTTTCAATTAGATGACAGACAAAAATTATGTCAAGATCATCCATACGGAGACTTTATTCTTCCCTATTCTCCACAAGATGTTATTGAAACTGCTTCTTCAGACATGGGTGATGTGAGTCAAATAGTTCCTCTTATCCAACTTCATTGCGCCTGTTTTTGTTTAGGAACACAACCTCATTCTTGGATTCAAGTCGCACAAGGGACATCTAGTTATGCGATTAAGGGGATGTTATATGCCAGTGAAGTACTTTATCAAACATGCATTCGTTTATTTGAAGACACAAATATTATTTTGCAAGCAAAACATGAACAAAAAAAACGTACTCAAAATCAAGAATACGTATGTCCAATCCCTAAAAAATATTTAAATCAATAAAATGTATAACTTTCTAAAAAAACATCTTTTTTGTTTTCTATGTGTTTTGTTTGCATCACTTATAATGTCTTTTAATATTAAAACTTTTGTCAATGCTGTTGGTCTCATTCCAAGCGGTTTTAATGGATTATCCTTATTGTTGCAAAGAACCTTTTATCAATTCTTTGAAATTAATATTCCTTACTTTATTATCAATATATCTTTAAATGTATTTCCTGCTCTTATTGGCTTTTATTTTATAGGTAAAAAATTCACAGGCTATTCTATTTTAATGATCATTTTTAATTCTTTTCTTGTTGATATAATTCCAAGTACACCTATAACTTATGATTCATTACTTGTCTCTGTATTTGGAGGTATTATGAATGGTATCGCTATTGTGATTGCTTTATATGGTGGTGCTTCTAGTGGTGGGACAGACTTTGTAGCCATCTATCTATCATATAAACTTAAAAAGCCATCATGGAATTTCATTTTTATTTTTAATATGCTGATATTGATTATTGCTGGATTTCTATTTGGCTTTGAAGCTGCAATGTATTCTATTATTTTTCAATTTGTTTCGACTCAGATCATTGAAAAGTTTCACCAAAAGGATCATAAGATTACTCTTATTATCATTACACAAAAGCCTAATCTTTTAAGTCAAAAATTAATGGAACAAACACATCATGGCGTTACATTAATTCAAGGAGAAGGATGTTATTCACACGAACAAAAAACTATTTTATATACTGTCATAGGTGCTGATGAAGTTAGACATGTCAGTCATCTATGTAAAAAACTTGATTCTTCTGTTTTTATCAACATTATTTGTTCAAAAGATATTAAAGGACAATTTTACCAGAAACCTTTAGAATAAATAATATAATGAATTATTGCTTTTAAGCCAAAAGAAAAAAGCTCATTTCTGAGCTTAATATCCTACTTAATTTCACGCATTATATAGTTTTCTAATATTGGCTTAAATCGGTTGGAAACCTCTAGGTTGGTTTCTTTACTAATCTCTACCAATAACAAAGGATGATAATCTTCATCAATTACAGCATGTGGATTATCTTTAATAATTTTTAAAATGACTTTGAGATTTTGATCATCAATGTCAGTTTTATTAGAAGTACACATTTGCTTGATTCTTTTTAAAGTCAATTTCTGTAAATGATGATTAATATCAAAAAGACTAAACATATAAACCAACCTCCTTTTCTATTACTATCATTATAATACTTTCAAAATCAAATACCAAATATTTATCGTTAAAAACCCTTTCATATTATGAAAATAAGCACTACAGAGTGCTTATTCATCTATTCTTTCTATTTTAAAAATGACTGGTCTAGTCCCATCATTACAACAGGCAATCATTTCGTTTTCATGTCTCATCCAATCTTTCATAATAGAACCACCCTGAAGTCCAGCATAAATATAACGACTGACACAATCCCATGCTTCACTACAAAATTTGCCATCTAGCATATGCCAGAAATCATCTTTCCCTCAGTTTCTTTTAAAATATCATGAATCTTTTTGAGCACAGCTTGCTCATCATTTGATCCAATGACCTCATAAGCAATATTTTTAATAGGTTCTACTGCATTTGACATGGCATAAGCATATTTGACTTCCTGCAACATTTCATAATCGTTCATTTGATCTCCAAAGGCTGCACATTCATCTGGATTAATCTGGTATGTATCCTGTAAAAATTTGATACCTACCCCTTTATGCATGTGCTGATTTTGAATATCCATCCATTCATTTCCTGATGTAACAATCTTAACGCCATCTGGTAGCTGTTGACGAATCTCATCTAATAAATCTTGAATATGCTGTTCTTTATCATAGATGGCAATCTTCATAATATCATCATGAATCTCATCATAAGAATCTATAAATGAATAAGCACAATAATATTTTTTAACTTCATTTTTATATGCAAAATAATCTTTTAAAATATAAGCACCTTTTCTCCCACATAAAATGATAAAAATACGTTGGTATTGTGATAAAATATGTACCATTTCTTTCACTTTTTGATATGAAATCACATCACAATGCAATTCTGTTGTTCCTTTCGCAATATAACTTCCATTTTCAGCAATGAAATACATCTGATCACTAAGAGGTAAAAATTTTTGATATAAGCGATAATATTGATTCCCACTCGCTATAACAAACTTTATATTTTTCTCTTTCATTTGATAAAACAAATCTATAAAAGATTTATCAAACTTTTTTTGTGAATCTAAAAAAGTGCCATCCATATCCGTCGCAATTAATCGAATCATTTGTCTTCCTCCCCTTATATGCTTTATTATAAAGAAATTCAAGTCTTGTTTCTAGTCTATAACAAAAAAACACATCTATAAAGATGCGTTTAAAACTTCTAACATATCATTTGGATTTTGAGCAGCCTTGACTTTTGTATATGCCTTTTCGATAATCCCTTCTTCATTAATCAAATATGTTGTTCTAACAACTCCCATAACTTTTTTACCATACATATTTTTTTCTTTCCATACATCATAAGCTTGTATAGCTACTAAGTCTGGATCTGATAACAATGTAAATGGTAACTGATATTTTTCTTCAAACTTTTTATGAGATTTGACACTGTCTTTACTGACACCTAAAATAACAGCTCCTTTTTTGACAAAATCAGGATATAATTGTGCAAATCCACAAGCCTGTTTTGTACATCCAGGTGTATTATCTTTTGGATAAAAATATAAAATAACCTTCTGTCCTCGATATTGACTTAATGATATTTCTTCACCATTTTGATTTAATAAAGTAAAATCTGGGGCCTTTGTTCCAACTTCTAACATCTATCCTTCACTCCTTTGTTTCATCATAATACCTCTGCTATGAAAATGCAATCCATTTGCTTAAAATAAAGATTGCTGTAAGATGCCTGATACAATATGAAAAGGTATTTCACACTGAAGATATTTTTGATAGCTTTGTTGATCAAACCAACTATTGATTTGATGAGGTGATAACATAACTGGCATACGTGAATGAACAGGTTGCATCACATCATTAGCCTCTTTTGTTATAATAACAAATTCTCCTTGTTTATTATAACAGCCTGCCATCAATAAAATATCTTCCATTGGTTCAAAAGATATCTGATGTTTATGAATATCCCACTCATAAAATCCTTTCGCTATAATAAGACAACGACGATTTTGAATATCTTCTCGAAATAATGTCTTATCTAAAATCGTTTCACTACGGGCATTAATAATCAGTTTTGAATTGATTGTATAGCCCCATTGCATCATTTTTATCTGACAATGATTTCCTTCTTGAATGATGACTGGCAACATCTGATGAGGTCTACAATCTCCTGTCACTTGTAATGATGAAGCAACATCCATCTCCATATCTTTTAAAACTTCATATATCCTTTTAATTAAATAATATCTTCCACACATATTTTTATCTCCAATCTTTTTTTATTATAGCATAGATTCTAGAGTTTTCCTGTATTCTATGAGATAATAGAAGAAAGGATGGTGTCCAAATGAGTGAAACTTATAGTAAAAATTATTTTGAAAAATATGCTGCATTAACATTAGCTACTTTCTTTGATATTGATGAAAAAGACATCTTATTATCAGATCGTCCTGATTTGCGTATTCCTCTTTATCATCATGGCATAGAAGTCACTCAGGCTTTAACACCTGAAGAAGCGGTTGCTGATATGAAAAAAACTTTATATAAAACATTGGATATGACACCCTTTGATCATGATGATCAAAACATTTCTTTTGTTTTTGAAAAAATAGATGATGCTATTGAACGTAAACTTATCAAGTGTAAAAAGTATGAAAGATATTTGCATAATGGACTTTATATTTTTTCTCACTGTCATAATTTATCTCAAGAAAGCTTAAAAACATTTTTAATCCAAAAAGATGTTCCTCATGATTTCTATCATTATCTTTTTATCAATTGTGTCACAAAACTTTATTGTTTTGATATTCAAAAACAGACAATCCATTCATTATCTTTTCGTCGTAATGAACTCATCAAGATGAATATACAATCTTTACTCTATGAAAAAACTTGTCATAAAAAGAGAAGAAAAATTATTATTCCTTAGGAGGACTTATGAAAACTTATGAACTTAATGTCAATGGACATCTTATAAAGGCTCAATTTGATGAACAGAACATTCAAAATATATTTATTCCTTTATTGAAAAAATGGACGCAAGTGCAAGAAGAAAAAAATCAAAGATTATTGATTCTTTTAGCTGCTCCGCCTGGAATTGGAAAAACAACACTTTCACTATTTCTTGAATATTTATCACAAAATATTTCTAATGTGACACCTTTACAGGCTTTAGGCATGGATGGTTTTCATCGTTATCAGGATTATTTGGATACGCATTATATCATTAAAGATCAACAAAAAATATGCATGAAAGATGTCAAAGGTTGTCCAGAAACTTTTGATGTGGATAGACTCATTAATAAGATAAAAGATATGCAAACAAATGATATTGATTTTCCTATATATGACAGAGTTTTGCATAATCCTGTTGAAGATCAAATTCATATCTGTCAAAAAATAGTTCTTTTAGAAGGTAATTACTTATTGCTCAATGAAGAGAAATGGAAAGATATTCACACTTTATTTGATGATTCTCTTTTTATTGAAGCTCCTATTCAAGAGCTAAAGAAACGCTTGATTCAACGTAAAATGATGGGTGGTATTCCTTATCATTTAGCCAAACAATTCTATGAAAACTCTGATGGCATCAATGTCAAAAGAGTCCTTAATCATTCTTTACCGGCACATATTCATTTATATGAAAATCATCATATTTATACACAGAAGTAGTATTTCTGTGTTTTTAATTTCTTTTTTCTAAATAAATATTGATAAACAGTGTCCCTAAAAATATAAAGACTAATATTCCAATCAATGTTAAAGATATAATCAGCAATGTGCCAATACCAAATAACGCATAACTCATTAAAAAAATAAAAACCATTATAAATAAAATATAATTCATTATTCTTAAAAGAAGATGACTTGTTTTCATGATAATGAAATCATCTCTTTCATCATTATATATCTTCAATTCTTCAAAGATGCTTGTAGAAAATGCCTGATAATATTGTATCATTGCATAAAATATACCTACTAGCATGGTTATGAAATAACGATATTCATTAGTCTTCATATAAATAATGAAGGCAACAAAAGATAATAGCGTCATGATAATAGCTATGAAAAAATTTCTTTTATTTTTGATCATGTGATTCTTCCTCCTTTAAATTATCTTCTAAACAACATAATTCTTCAATGGAAACATGAAAGACTTGAGAAAGACGATATGCCAGCATAAGTGATGGGTTATATTGTCCTTTTTCAATGGAAATAATGGTTCTATTGGAAACATGAACCATCTTTGCTAACTGCTGTTGTGTCATTCCCTTTTGAAGTCTAAATTCTTTAACTCTTGTTTTCATAAGCACCTCCAATATGAAGTTTACTTCATATATATTATATATTCTTATTTATAATTATACAATAGAAATATGAAGTTTACTTCATATTTAAAATATATATAAAAAGAAAGTCTAACCTTTCTTTTTATACTCATCTTTTAAAATGGAATAATAACATGCATCTACAATCCCTTGATTATTCCAGTCACTATGTCTCAAAGTTCCTTCATATGTCATTCCACATTTCAACATAACTTGTCCAGAATGTGGATTTAAAGGATCATGATGAGATTGAATACATTCAAAGCCCACTTCATTGAAAAGAAAATCAATGACTCTATCCAGAACCTCACTCATGACTCCCTGATGCCAATATTGGCGTGAAAGACAATATCCAATAACAGCTAAATGAGTTTTCTCATTCACTTCTACAACTGATATATTGCCAATAGGTAAATGATCATAATCCTTGATAATAATAGCCCAATTATAATAATTCAAATTCTGATATTGTTTAATCCAATCGTCTAAAATCTGTTGTGTGACTTGAATATTCTGATGTGGTTTCCAAGTTAAAAAATGTGTCACTTCTTCATCACTTGCCCAACGTTCAAACATTGCTTTGGCATCATCTTTTTGAAATGGACGTAAAATAAAACGTTGACTCTTTAATCGCTTTGTTCCTTGATGTAACATATGATATCTCCTTGATTTTTATTAATAATCATAATATCATATTGTCAAACAGAAATAAAGATTGGAGGATTTTTATGATTAGAGAAGCAACAATACAAGACTTAGCAAGTCTTAATCATTTATTATTTCAAGTTAATAATGTACACGCTGATGGACGACCTGATTTATTCCAACATGGAAGTAAAAAATATACAGATGAACAACTTATCCAAGTCATACAAGATGATACAAGACCAATCTTTGTTTATGAAGATCATCTTCATCAAATACTTGGATACGTCTTTTGTATAGAACAACATCATTATGAAAATAAAAAAACACTTTATATTGATGATTTATGTGTAGATGAAAAATGTCGTGGTCAGCATATTGGAAAACAGCTTTATGAATATGTTTTAAACTATGCGAAAACGCAACATTATTATCATGTGACGTTAAATGTCTGGTGTTTAAATGAATCAGCAATGAAATTCTATGAAAAATGTGGTATGACGCCTTTAAAAATCATGATGGAACAAATATTGTAATTGTAAACATTGACATTACATCAAATGCCCTATATAATCAAAACAGAAAAGAAAGAGGGAGTAGATATGCAAATTTCAAGTCGTTTTACTATTGCTGTACATATTTTTTCTTGTATCGACACTTTTGAAAAAGATACCAAAATAACAAGTGATTTTTTAGCTGAAAGTGTCAATGTAAATCCAGTGATTATTAGAAAAATATTATCTCAGTTACGAAATGCTGGTCTTGTTCATGTGCAACGTGGTAGTGGAGGTGCCTCAATAGCTAAAGATCCAAAAGATATTACATTTTTAGATATTTATCATGCTGTTGACTGTATTGAAAATGGTGAATTATTTCATTTTCATGAAAACCCTAATCCACAATGCCCAGTAGGTAGAAATATTCATCATATATTGGATAACAAATTAATACAGGTTCAAAAGGCTTTAGAAAATGAATTGAAAAGCATCACACTCGCAGATATTATCAAAGATACTCAATATTATATTCAAAATGAAAAAAAGGAAAATGTATCAGAATATAATGAATAAACATCATTATATTCTTTTCTTTTCCTCAAATGCTTTTTGAATTTGTTTTTGTAGTTTCAATAAACGCTGTTTATTGACTTTACATACTTGACGATCATATGTATATAAACCATTGATTTCATCTTCTATATCTGATAATTGTGTATAAATACATCCACATAAGCCATGATCAATAGATGGTAACACCATTTCTTCATACATTTTTATCATCTGATTCGTTAATTCTTCTTCACTATGGGTTGTTCCATAACCATAATAACGAGAAGAATAGACATGCTGATCAACAATTCTTGTATAACCACCACATTCACTTAATAATATAGGTCGATTTTGTTTATTTTTTAATACCTTGTTTCTAAAATAAACATGTTCACTTTGAACATCACTTAATTTTTGATGAAACCATCCAGAAGTGGCATCATAAAAACGAGATGAATCATAGTCTTGACATAATTGATACATGTTATCAGCTTGAATTTGACCCCATCCTTCATTAAAAATAGTATATCCAATAATACAAGGATGATTATATAAATGCTTCAATGTGTCCAACATATGTTTTTGAAATATATATTTTTGAAGTTGTTTCCCTCTTACATGATCCAAGCGATATTTGAACCCTAAGTTTGGTAAAACTGTATCTCTGATATAATGATATTGCCCATTATTAACATGATCTTGTATGACTAACATTCCAAGTTGATCACAGGCAAAGTAAAAAGCTTCAGGTTCAACTTTAATATGTTTTCTTAGACAATTAAATCCTAATTCTTTCATTCTTAAAATATCTTTTTCATACTCATTCATTTGATGAGGCAAATATAGTCCATCATGGAAATAGCCCTGATCTAAAACCCCATGTATAAATATAGGCTTTCCATTTAATAGAATATCCTGATTTTTAACCTCTACTGTTCTTAAAGCAAAATAACTTTCTACATGATCATTATCCGTATCTATAAATATTCTATATAGATATGGATTTTCTGTAGTCCATAAATGACGATATGAAGATGGTATGTCTATATCAATATCTTTATCATGAAATGTTTCTTTTAAAAATAATTCATCTGCGACAATACTGACTTGATAGTAATCAGCTGTTGTTTCAATATGAAGATGTATCTGATCTAAAGATGGGGTTATTTTTAAATCCTGTATGTAATGTGATTGTACAGCTTCAAGCCAGACAGATTGCCAAATGCCTGATACTGGTGTGTACCACATACCACCTGATTTTTTCTTTTGTTTGCCATAAGGATAAAGATCAGATAGCTGATCAGTGACTTGAACTTCTAAAAGGTTTTCTCCATCTTGAATAAACGATGTAATGTCAAACCAGAATGGTAAATATCCACCTTGATGTTCTCCTACACATTGATGGTTTATATAGACTTTTGCGATTTGATCCACAGCACCAAAATGCAAATGAATACTTTTTTCTTTTCCAAGCATATAATCATCTAATATAAATGTCTTTTGATAATGAAGATGTTCCCCTATTTCCCCTTGATAACAAGACAAAGGAGCTTGTGGTGGATAAGGGACTTGGATAATCTGTTGGTTTAATAACCATTCTCCATCTAATGATTGAAAGCTTTCTCGATATAATTGTGGACGAGGATAGTCATATTTATTTTTCATATGAAACAACTCCTTTATATTTCTATTATATAATAGATATGTTTTGTCTGAAATCATTTTATACGATATTATTCACAAAGGATGATTATCATGACGTGAAAGCTTACTATGAGTGATGTCGTCTATATGAAAAAAGCATCCAAATGGGATGCTTTTACATTATTGTTTCATTAATTCACTTTGTTTATGTTTTAAAGCTATAAAAGCTTCATCTAAATCATTCATATCATAAACAGTCTTTTCCATAGGACACATACCATCATGTGTTCTATTGATAATATAAGGAACAACTTTTTCACAATCATAACTGATATGATAATATTCCAATATTTCTTTGGCTTTTTCACTTAAGACATAGGCATAAATGTATTTCACTTTTGATAAAATCAGTAACATTGCAGTTGCTTTTCCAATGACTTTATCAACTACGATTGCATCTTCAAAATAATATATATCTTCCTTCATAGGATTTATAATAGGTCCTATGCCATGAAGCTTTGATGTATAGAGTTCTCCCTGTCTATCAGCAATTAATGATAATCCTTCTTCATTAAGCTTTTTTTGCAGTTGCTGCAACTTCATCAAAATAGCCTCCCTTAACAATCGCCATGACAATAGTTGGTACAAAAATCAATTGAATAATAATACCTGGAATACCCGTTGTTGTTGCTGCAATGACAGCAGGAATACCACCAAGAGGAATGCCAAAAATGTATGTTGCTATAGAAATCACAATACCATAAACAACTCTACCAGCAATCATCGAAATAATAAGTGCTGATAATGCTCCAAACTTTTGTTTAGAGAAATGGAACTGATGGAATAAAAGTCCACTCATCATTCCATAAGTGGCAAGTTCACTCATCATAAAAAGAACACGATCCGCAGAAGGCATTCCAGTCACAACAAAGCTTGTCAAAGGAGCAAAGATTCCTAAAAACAAACCATAAATAGGACCTAAAAGCATTCCCCCTATAAAAACAGGCAAATGCATTGGAAGAAAAACAGAACCAGCCTGTTGCATACCAATGATATGAAAGACTTGTGGTAGTAATAAAGATATGGCTAAACACATAGCACCAAATGTTAATTTCTTTGTTTTCACGATAAAACCTCCTTGTTATTCTATTCTATCATAACCCTAAAGTGAAGTTTAGAGTCAATCATTATTTTTTAAAATTTATATCTGTTTTTTTCTTTCATATACATAACTTTTATGCTATACTCCATGATTGAGGTGAGGTTATGAAAAGACTTTATGAATATCTTGATATGATTTCTCAAGAAGATATACATGATTATGTTGAAAAAATGAAATACAGCAATGATATGTATACAACTCTATCCAAAGGAATAGAGGATTTTAAGCAATTAACACCTATCTATAATGATAATGTTATTTTTTCATTATATAAAGACATGTTATTTCTTCAGCCAGATCAAGATCAACCATTTTTAACACGAAAAGAAGACCACGTTTTTTATAGCCCAGTATACTTTGTTGAAAAAATGGACATGACACAACAATTCTCATTAAATTCTATGAATCACCAACAAGCATTAGGTGCTTATGTTGTGGTGGATAAGGATTATCCTTTTATACATATGATTTTACTGATTATTGATAATTTACTCAATGATGTTAAAAGTACAATTCAAAATCAAATCAATGAAATGATTCGTCATCTCCAAGAACAATTTCCTCAAGCAACAATATCTACAGTGAGCGTCATTGCCAGTGACCATGCTCCTCAAGAAGATCAAATTCAACAGATGGAATCACAAATCATTGAAAAACAAATGGATATGAATCAATCTTTTGAACAAAAGACAAAAGAATATTATCAAAGTATTTTATATAATTAAAAAACATGTACTAGTGACATGTTTTTTTATAATAATTCCCCATTTGTAGTAATGACTTTTTTATACCATTCAAACGATTTTTTCTTTAACCTTTTGAACGTTCCCTTTCCCCTGTTATCTCTATCTACATATATAAATCCATATCTTTTTTCCATTTCACCAGTCCCATTGGAAATCAAATCTATACATCCCCATGTTGTGTATCCCATTAAATCAACACCATCTTTGTCAACAGCATCTTTCATCGCTTTAATATGTTCTCTTAAATAATGAATGCGATAATCATCTTGAATTGTTCCATCTTCTTCTACAATATCTTTAGCTCCTAAACCATTTTCAACAATAAATAATGGTTTTTGATAACGATCATAAAGTTCATTCATAGTAATTCTTAAACCTAAAGGATCAATTTGCCATCCCCATTCACTCGATTTCAAATATGGATTTATAACAGATGCAAATATATTACTTTCAGTTTGACAGCTACTATCAGGAGTCGAACTAGAAACTCTTGATGAATAATATGAAAAACTTATAAAATCAACAGTATTTTCCATCAATAAATTCTTATCATCATTCATAAATGGAATGGTAGCTTGATTCTTTTCTATCCATTTTAAAGCATATGGAGGATAATAGCCTCTTGATTGAACATCAATAAACATATAGCTTTCTCGATTATCGCATATAGCTTTCCAATAATCTTCAGGTTTACATGTTGCTGGATAATAAGACCCTGCTGCTAACATGCATCCAATTTGATTTTGTGGATTAATCTCATGAGCCAGTTTTGTGACGAGTGCACTAGCAACTAATTCATGATGCGCACAGGTAATCATAGCCTGTATTTTATTTTCATCATCCTTAAATCTTAGTCCTGCTGCAACAAACGGAAAATGAAGTATCATATTGATTTCATTAAAAGTTAGCCAATATTTTACAAAATGTTTATATCTTATCAATAGAACCTTTGCTAATTTAACATAACAATCAATCATTCTTCTATCTCTCCATCCTCCATATTTGTTGATCAAATACATAGGACAATCAAAATGATTTATTGTCACTAATGGTTCAATATGATATTTATGACACTCTTTAAATACATCTTCATAAAATTTTAATCCTTCTTCATTAGGTGATTCTTCATCACCATGTGGAAAAATGCGTGTCCATGCAATGGATATTCTAAAAACTTTAAATCCCATTTCTGCCATTAATGCAATATCTTCTTTATAATGATAATAAAAATCAACAGCTTGATGACTTGGAAAATAGTGATTGTCAATATGATTAATCCATTTTTCTCCTGTTCCAATAGCATATCGATCTTGACCATACGGCATCAAATCGACATTAGCTAAACCACGTCCACCTTCGAAAATACCACCTTCAACTTGATTGGCAGCTGTTGCACCACCCCATAAAAATCCTTCTTTAAATCCCATAACTTTTCCTCCTTTATGCATTGTTTAAATAATATGATAATTTTTTAAATCTTGGTATATAAATAAAATGACTTAAAACTTTTGTACGAAAAAATTGTATCAATGCTCCATTGCATATTGCCATAATGATTGTTCCTAACCCTATACCTACAAAATCATTAAATAATATCAAAGACATGAATAGTGAAATCATTAAAAATGTACAATCAAAACATGTTTTGAATAACTTCAATGATATTTTATATTTCTTAGATAATACTTTACAAAAGAAATCATAAATTTGTGGATAAAAATATGTTTCATAAAACATAGCTACTGCTAAAGCAGATATCATCATACCCAAAAAGAAACAAATCATACGTATTACCAAAGAAGATATAGTTACTTGAAATATTGGTAATATGAATTTTAAAATATCAGCCGTAGTTGCATATAAAAAACCTGTTATAAACGAACTTAAATAAGCTAATCGAAACTTTCGTAGTACGATACAAAAAATAACAAATAGAAATCCCGCAACTAAATATTCTGCTTGTCCATATGTTAAATGATTATATTTTTGACTAATAATATATGCTGGACAAACAATCATTGACATGCCACAATCAGCTATTGACATTAAGTTAACACCAAACCCCAATAACAAAATAGCGAAAACATAGAGTAATTCACTTGAAATTTTATACATATAACATCCTCCTGTAATCATCATATAAAAAAAATAAGCACAATCAAAAAAAGTTTCCAAAAAGGAAACTCACATTTGTAAACCAAGAAGAATAATATCAATAATATATCTCATCATATATAGATGATAAGAAAAATGCAAACAGTGTATAAAAATTTGATTTTCACAGAAATTGATATCATTCTGACATGTAATCAACCATTTATTAACTTTTGTTTTTCTTAGTCTTTGAATAATTCTTTTATCATAGTGAAAAGTATCTCCATTTATGCTTATAATAATAAGTAAATCTTGATTTGTAAAAGAATATTCTTTTTTTAAATCCACGTCACAAATAATTGTATTGATATGATATATATTCAATTCCCTTTGAATATTATAAATAAGTGATCGTGCATCCCCTTGAGCATATAAGTAAATTTTACGAGAAGTTTTTATATTTTTAATAAGTTCTTCTATTTGAGTATAATCTAAATATTTTTGAGTGTACTGTATATTTTTAAGAAAATTATCAGAAAAAATGCTTATGTTTTCCTTTAAAGATAATTTTTTATCAATGAAAAGCTGCCTTCTTTCTAAGGAATCTAAATATGAATAACATTCATATATAAATTCCTCATAATTTTGATAATCTAGATTTCGAATACACTTTGAAACTTGTCCTTTTGATATATAACATGCTTTTGCTATATCTTCAATAGTCATTCTAGGAATCTTTGCAATATTTTCCTTAATAAAAACACAAAAAACATATAATGAATTTTTACTTGTATGTCCATTAATAATATCATTAACCTTATCTATAATCATCATTATCACCATTCACTTATATAACGAAAAATAAAATGCTATAACTGTCATTACAATTATAACATTTATAAATGAAGATTACATATTTTTCATATATTCTAATATTCCTTTTAAAGAAATCACTTGTCCTACTGGCTTAATTCCTGCAATTTCTTCACTGGTTTGACTAAAATCAACAATTAAATGTTCACCAGAAATATATGAAGCCATTACACTATTTAAAAAGACGATAGGCATAGCCATTTCTTCACTGGTAGCCAGACGTTTTGCATAACCACAATGAGATAATAAAGCTTCTTCACCACCAGCCATTTGTGTAAATTCATCTTTCATACCTGTATCTGTTGACCCAGGTAATACAGCATTTACTCTTATACCTTGAGATGCAAATGTAGATTGTAAATAGACTGTTAAATAATTCATAGCTAATTTACTAAATGGGTATGCCATTGTTCCAGGCATTCGACTCATACCTGTTTTTTCTATAGCCGCAACTTTTCCATCCCATCCAGATGCCTGAATAACTGGTAAATAAATATCTTTATTATCTTCTCTTTCCCATCCATTACCACCTGTAGATGTCATAAATGCAATAGCGTCACCTTTTTGCATTCTATGAATTAAATATTCTTCACAAATATATTGATTAGATAATAAATCAATTTTACAAGTTGTTATAAAATCATTTTTTGCTCCTGAAACTCCTGCTATACCAAAGAAAGCATGAATATGGTCAGGAATCTCTTGAAATGCCTGATCTATAGAATCTTTTTGACTTAAATCAACATGTATATATTTTTCTATTCCATCTACCTCTACTTTCTGCCAATCTAATGCATAAACTTTTGCTCCTAAGTCCACTAACATTTCTGTTGTTGCTTTTCCCATCCCAGAAGCTGCACCTGTCACAACTGCGATTTGTCCTTGATATCCAAAATAATCTTTCATTTTTCTATCCTCCTAAATGCACTATAAATCTTTCTTTATATTTTATCAATAAGTATAAGTCAAAAAGGACATTCTTCGCATTTTTGTTGTTATTTGATATAATGAAATGGGTGATTGTCATGAACAAAGCAAATTATTCTAAACAACAGATTACTGAGGCACTTATTGATTTATTACAAAAGACATCTATTGAGGATATCACAATTACATCTTTAGTCACAAAAGCTCATGTTTCAAGAAATGCTTTTTATAATAATTACCAATCTGTTGAAGATGTTTTAAAAGAAGCCTATCGACAAGCTCATCAAAAAGCATTTCAAAATAAATATATTGATATTTCCTATTTTACAAGTGATGAGGCTATCTTAGATTTTATACAATTCTTTGATAAAAATACTGCTCTTTTACTTGCATTACAAAAGTGGAACTTACTTCCCTATATTGCAAAATATAATACGCATTGTATCTTAAACAGTTTAGAACAATCAAATAATCCTTTCATTCATCAATATAAAGAATACTTTATGATTTATCATACAATCCCTTATTTTCAAATCTGTTATTATTGGATATTATCAGATAAAAAAGAAACACCTCAAGAATTATTTCAAATGATTAAACAATTACAAAAACAGTCATAAACTATTATGATAGAAAAAGAGATTTCAAACATGAGCATCATGAATGAAATCTCTTTTCTTATTATTTTTCTTCAATACCTTCTTTTTGAGCTATTGATTTTTCATAGACTTTAAAGAATGGATAATACACAACCATACTTATAACAATCAATACACACATAAAGATAACATTTCTTAAATCTAATGCTGATAAGAATCCTTGTGCAAAGAATGGTGTAAATGAAGGATCAACAATATATCCCATGCTTACAAGACCAATGCTTTGAACAAGATATCCTAAACCAATAGAAATACATGGCATGAAAACAAATGGTATCGCTAAAATAGGATTTAAGACGATTGGCGCACCAAAAATAACTGGTTCATTGATTCCGCAAATACCTGGGACTAGGCTTAAACGACCAATTGTTTTTAAATGCTTCACATGAGAAAAACACATTAATAAGACAAGACCTAAAGTGTTTCCTCCACCACCAAGAACTGCATATCTATACATCTGTAAGTTCATGATATGTTCAGCACTTTGTCCAGCATTGATTAAATCGGCATTCAGTCCAGAGTTTGTAATTCCTAATGTGAACACAATTGGGAAAATGATAGATGAGCCATTGATTCCAAATAACCATAAAATATTAGAAAAGGCAAAGATTCCCATATAAGCCCAAACATTATCAACACCTGAAATAGCTGGTGTTAAAATACTCATAACAAACTGTGGTAATGATTGACCACTGACACCCATTAAGACAAGATTTAAACCATAGATAATAATAATATTAGCTGCTAATGGTAATAATGAATTCACAAAGTTTGTGACTGCTGTTGGTACACTTTCTGGAAATGTAAAGACAATTTTATTTCCAACAACACGACAAATTTCAACTGAAATTAAACCAATAATTAATGCGACAAATAAACCATCTGCTCCTAGATAAGTCATTGATAATTGTCCATCAGTAACAGGAGCAGAAATCATAAGGAATACACACATAGAAATAATTCCATTGATTGCTGGTTTCATTTGATAAGTTTCAGCTAATGAATAAGCAACTCCAAATGCTGTCACTAAACCAATCAATCCCATAGTCATTGTATATGGAATGGTAATGGTATTATAATTCGCTACTGCCCATTGTTTCCAGGCAATCATCGCTTTTAGGAAAATATTTCCTGTATTCATATCCACGATATCTAAATTAATTGGTGGATTGGCGATAATTAAAAATATTGATCCTACAACAATCAATGCAAGTGACATCATCATCCCATTAGAAATAGCCTGTAAATGTCTTTGATTTCCTAACTTATTTCCAAGCGGTGATAATAACTGTTCTAATCGACTAATCATTTTTTACTCTCCCTTTTAAAATTGCCATCCATTAAATGTAAATGCTGTATCTACCACATTTTCTGGATCATATTCTTCTAAGATTTTGGCATATCTTTCTTTATAATCATTATCAATTTCTTTTTGTGGATAAACACGGCTCGCTTCATTTAAGAAATGGAATGAATCTCTTCCCATTGCCTGTCCACGTTGTGTATGTTTATCTAATGCATAATCAGGAATTTCTGGTAATTTCCCCATTGCAAAAGATTTGATACAAATATTTTTCAATAAATCACTTGAACGATCTTTTTCAGATTGGCACATATATCTAATGGCATGAATAAAATAGATAGGTCTATCTCCATCAGCATAATCAAATTCTCTACTCATCTGATATAAATTATTCACAACAACAGATGCCATTGGATTTCCCATACCAATATCTTCTACTGAAATTGTTAATAATCTTCTCCATAATTTTTCTTCTAATTGAGGTGATGAAATATAGAGTTCATAAGCAAACATACACGCCTGTTCTTCTAAACCTCTACGAATAGATTTCTGTAAAGCAGAAATTACTTCATCTCCAGCATAACCATTTCTTGTTGTAATTTTTGACCATGGGTCATACATTTTTTTAGCCATGAATTCTTGCTCCTTTCTTTTGAATATGACATAATAGTTTTGGAGGTGTTTTTATGAATATTGAGCATTTATCAGAAAAATTTGAATTAAATAATCTAGAGAAACAAATTGTGAGTTATATCCAAGAACATCTTATTGAACTCAAGTCAATTGGTATACGTCAAATGGCAAAAGATAATTATACCAGTACTTCTACTATTTATAAACTTTGTAAGAAGTTTGGTTTTGATGGTTATAGTGATATGATTTATCATCTGACATCTACCAAGGATAATCATACTATCAACTATCATGAACAATATCGTTCTTTTTATCAACAATTCCAATCTTTACTCCAAGATCATTCTAAACGCATTATTGTTTTTGGTTTAGGCTTTTCTGCTCCTATTGCTGAATACATGCAACAACGCTTAACCCTTTTAGGTTATTCTACAATGTGTGTTGTCCATATGGAAATGTTTAGTCAGCACTTTTTTGATAATACCATTTTTATTGTTGTATCTTATTCAGGAAAAACACCACGCTTAAACGAAATGATTGAAACGGCTTATCATAATCATGTTCCTATTATTAGCTTTATTGGTAATCCTCAATCCCCTATTATTCAGCTTTCTACATTACCAATCGTTATTGAACAATATGACTCATTTTCACATGATTTAAATCGTCCTAATACCTTCTTTGGCGAAGCTATTATTGCTTTTGAAACATTATTATTTTAAAGCCGACAATATTATACAAATAACACCAATAAAATTATATTAATTTATCCAAGAAAAAAACATGTTATAGAATTTATAACATGTTTCAGGCTGTTGACAAAGTGGTAGAATTTTTTATTAAATCTACCACTTCTTTTTATTTTTTATGCAAATTGATAAATTTGTACTATTTTCCTTATATGTCTTTCTTTTTTGTTCGGTGAGGTCGTATTTATGAGACCTCTCCTTTTTTTCATTCTCGCCAATTTGCCTAAATTATGGCAGCCAAAAATAATCAACGATTCCTGTTGATTTTTCTTTAGTCCTCTTATTCTCGTAAACCTTAATCCATGCTTTTCTTTGCAGTCTGCATAGACTCTTTCTATTGTCTCTTTTCTTAACGGGTATATGTCCTTCCATTCTGGTGTATATCTGATTTCATCCGCCAATTCTCTATATTCCTCCCATACGTGTCTTGTGATGACCTTCTGGTGATTCTTGCTCTGTGTACACTGCTCTAAGAATGGACATCCTTCACAATCCTTTGGATTTGATTTGTATTCCCTGTATCCTGATTTGTTTGTTGTGGTATATTTCAAGTCCTTATTATTTGGACATATATAAATATCTAGCTTTTCATCATAGACATATTCATATTTCTTGAAGAATCCTTTTTTTGTCATGGGTCTTTTATATGGCAGATAAGGTCTGATTCCATCCTCTATGATTTCTCGACATATTGCAGGTGTTATGAATCCTGCATCCAGACTGATGTTATGTATTGAATCTCCATAGGTATTCAGTAGCTCTCTATACGCATCATGAAAAACAACACTATCGTGCTGATTGCCTGGTGCTACTGTATTATGCAGTACAAATCCATGTCTATCACAGAATGTCAGATTTGTATATGCAAAGCATTTCTGTTTTTCTCCCTTATGGAAGCATCCGCTTTCTGGGTCTGTCTTGCTTACCTTTATTGATTTTGTCCCTTTTCCTTCAATCAGTTCTCCTGTTTCTTCATCATATGCAAGCTCTATATCCTTTGTTTCCTTTAATGCTTTTTTTCCATGTTCTTCTCTATCCTTGTTGATTTCTTCCAGAAGTTCATCATCATAATGTTTCTTGACGATCTCCACGACCTTGTTTTCGTGTTTTCTACTATTGGCGTTGGCTTTTCGATGTGTTCCATCTCCAAATACTGTATCAAGATCCACAAAATCATATGCTATGGCTTCTTCGATGATCCTGTTGAAAATCTCATCAAAAATTTCTGAATCTCCATATCTTCTGATATAGTTCTGTGACCAGGTTGAATAGTTTGGAACCTCATCATCAATGGACAATCCTAAAAACCACCTGTAGGCAAGGTTGACCTTGATTTCTTCACATGTTCTTCTCATGGAATGAATACCAAATGTAAAGTTAATAAAAAGCATTTTAAAAAGTACCACCGGATCGATACTTGGTCTTCCAAAAGAACTGTAGAGCGGTCTGACCAATGGATAAATAAATGTCCAGTCAATGGCTTCCTCAAGCTCTCTTACCTTGTGATCTGATGGTACTAATTCATCTATAGTACTCAAAATAAAGCTGTCATTTTTACGATTGTTTAAACATGTCATTGCCATAATATTTTACCTCCAAATACGCACTTACATTATATCATATTTTCATGACATGATGATAAAAAAAGGTCGTGGAGCCTCAAAGTTTGCGTACTTGGAAAGAAGTCATCCACGACAATGGATATAAT